>DATGQC010000460.1:0-3459 GCA_035304425.1 Advenella sp. | reverse complement strand
CATCGCCAGCCGGATATCGGTATCGATATTGACCTTGCGTACGCCATTTTTGATGCCTTCACAAATTTCCTCTACCGGGACACCGTAAGTTTCACGGATGTCGCCGCCATGCTTGCGAATAATGTCCAGCCATTCCTGGGGCACGGAAGAAGAACCGTGCATAACCAGATGCGTATTGGGAATGCGCGCGTGGATGGCGCGGATACGGTCGATGGCCAGAATGTCGCCGGTGGGTTTGCGGGTAAATTTATAGGCGCCGTGGCTGGTGCCGATGGCAATGGCCAGCGCATCAACGCCGGTTCGGGCGACAAAATCGGCGGCCTGTTCCGGATCGGTCAGCAGCTGTTCGTGTGACAACACGCCTTGCGCGCCCGAGCCATCCTCTTCGCCGGCCTGGCCCGATTCGAGCGAGCCCAGGCATCCGAGCTCGCCCTCGACCGAGACGCCGACGCAGTGGGCCATATCGGCGACCTGTCGTGTGACAGCAACATTATATTCGTAGCTAGACGGCGTTTTCATATCGGCCATCAGCGAGCCGTCCATCATGACACTTGAAAAACCGGAGCGAATCGACGCCTGACATACAGCCGGGCTGGCGCCATGGTCCTGGTGCATGCACACCGGAATATCGGGATAGGATTCGATGGCCGCCTCCACCAGCCGACGCAAAAAGGCCTCGCCGGCATATTTGCGTGCGCCGGCCGAGGCCTGCAGAATCACCGGGCTGTCGGTGCCTGATGCAGCCTGCATGATCGCCTGGATCTGCTCCAGATTGTTGACATTGAAGGCGGGGATGCCGTAGCCATGCTCGGCAGCATGATCCAGCAGTTGGCGTAAAGAAATGAGAGCCATGTTGATCTCCTAAGGTGATGCAGGGGGCGTTAATGAACAGGAACCCCTGCGAGCGATGCATGTGATGAATTCTGGTCAAGCAATGCGCGCACCGCCTCGCTCACAGCCTGCGGGGTGAGGCCGAAATAGTCATATAGCCGGCCCGCCGGTGCTGATTCCCCGAAGGTGTCGATGCCAATGGCGGTGCCGTTATTGACCACCGCGCGCCAGAACCAGCTGGAGCCGGCTTCAATACTGACGCGCGGCAAAGCCGGCGGGAGGACCTGGTCGCGCCATGCTTGCGGCTGGACGAAGAACAACTCCACGCACGGCATGGACACGACGCGCACCGCGATGCCGTCGTCCTGTAAGGCTGCGGCGGCTTTGACGGCAATATCGACCTCTGACCCGGTGGCAATCAGGATCGCCTGCGCATGGGGCGCGTCCCGCAGGATATAGCCGCCGCGGGCAATTTGCTCGCGCTGCGGTTTGTCGCGGGTAAAGGGCGTCAGGTTCTGGCGTGACAACATCAGGCAAGTCGGACCCTCGCGCCGTTCCAGCGCCTGCTGCCACGCGACTGCCGTTTCCTCGCCGTCGCAGGGACGCCAGACACGATTGTTGGGAATGATACGCAAGGCGCTCAAATGTTCCACCGGCTGATGGGTAGGACCGTCCTCGCCCAGCCCGATGGAATCATGGGTGAACACATGAATTACCCGCTGTTTCATGAGCGCCGCCATGCGAATCGCATTGCGTGAATAATCGGAGAACGTCAGGAAGGTGCCGCCATAGGGAATGAATCCGCCATGCAGAGCAAGACCGTTCATGACTGCGGCCATGCCGAATTCGCGCACTCCGTAGCTTAAATAATTACCCTGTCCTTCATGATTGACCCAGACTGAAGCGTTAACATTGGTCAGGTTCGAACTGCTGAGGTCCGCCGAACCACCGAACAGGCCCGGCAGTTCAGACGTGATCGCTTCGAGCACGATTTGCGACGCCTTACGCGTAGCGATTTTGCCGTGCAGCGCCTCGCTGTCGTCCAGCAAGTTTTCCAGGGCCCGCAGCGCTTCTTCGGGAATATCGCCTGCCAGCCGTCGAGCCAGTTCCCTGGCGTCGTCAGGATAGCGTGCCTGCCAGCGATCATACTGTTGCTGCCAGAGCAATTGTCGTGCGGCGCCCTGTTCAGTGGCGTTCCAGTCATCGACCACCTCTTGCGGCAATTCGAATTCTGCATAAGGCCAGTTTCTTGCGGCTCGCATCGCCGCGATTTCATCGGCGCCCAATGGCGCGCCGTGAACCGCGTGGCTGCCGGCCTTGGTTGGCGCGCCATGACCGATGCGCGTGCGACAACAAATCAGGGTCGGGCGCGCCTGAGCAGCAGGCTGGGATTTGGCCCGGAAAATGGCTGCGTCAATCGCCGCCGCGTCGTGTCCATCGACATCGGCAATCACATTCCAGTTGTATGCGGCAAAACGGGCAGCGGTGTCGTCACCGAACCAGCCCGCTACATCGCCATCAATGGAAATGCCGTTGTCATCATAGAAGCAGATCAGTTTGCCCAGTCCGAGCGTGCCGGCCAGAGAGCAAGCTTCATGGCTGATACCTTCCATCAGGCAACCGTCGCCGACAAAGACATAGGTGTAATGGTCCACAATTGTATGGCCGGGGCGGTTGTAGCGGCGGGCCAGCAGTTTTTCGGCAAGCGCCATGCCCACGGCATTGGCCAGACCCTGCCCCAGCGGGCCAGTCGTGGTCTCTACGCCGGGAGTCAGACCTACTTCGGGGTGGCCGGGCGTGCGCGAATGCAACTGGCGGAACTGTCGAATTTCATTGAGCGGCAGGTCGTAACCGGTCAGGTGCAGCAGGGCGTACAGCAGCATGGATCCATGGCCATTGGACAAGACGAACCGGTCGCGGTTGAACCAGTCCGGATCAGCAGGATTGTGGGATAAATGGCGTCGCCACAGCACCTGAGCGATGTCAGCCATACCCATGGGCGCGCCCGGATGCCCCGATTGCGCTTGTTCGACGGCGTCGGCAGCCAGAAAGCGCAGTGCGTCCGCATGGCGGGTATCTTCAATGGCAATTTTTTCGGCAACATTCATCGTGCTCTCCTCAGGACTGTGCGGCGCGCTTCTTGCGTTCCATCATGCGCCAGATAAAAGGGGTAAAGATCAGCTGCATGGCCAATTCCATCTTGCCGCCGGGAACGACAATGGTGTTGGCGCGCGACATGAACGAGTCGTGAACCATATTGAGCAGATACTGAAAATCGATGCCCTTGGGGTTGGCAAAGCGGATGACCACGAAACTTTCGTCCGGCGCCGGTATGTCTCTTGCAATAAACGGGTTGGATGTATCGACGCAAGGCACGCGCTGGAAATTGACATGGGTCAACGAGAATTGCGGACAAATATGATTCACGTAGTCGGGCATGCGGCGCAAAATGGTATCGGTGACCGCTTCGGCCGAATAACCGCGGGTGGATTTGTCACGCCACAATTTCTGAATCCATTCAAGATTGATCACCGGAACCACGCCAACCAGCAGGTCAGGATACTGTGCAATATTGATCTTGTTGTGCACGACCGCCCCGTGCAGGCCTTCATAAAACAGCAGATCGGT
>DATGQC010000459.1:0-4756 GCA_035304425.1 Advenella sp. | reverse complement strand
GAATCCGGTGCATGTGCGCACAGACGATAAGCCCGACCACCCCGATACCGACGCCTGGTTCGTGGCCACCGAAGACGCCGACCGGTTCGAAACCACCGCCGCCCTGCTCAATGCCTATCGCCCTGTGTCTACGCTGGCCTTTTGCAACACCAAGGCGCAATGTGAAGCCCTGACCGACTCCCTGCTTGAACGCGGCATCGAAGCCCGTACGCTGCACGGCGATATGGACCAGCGGGACCGCGAAGATGTGCTGGTCGACTTTATCGGACAAAGCTGCTCGGTCCTGGTGGCCACCGACGTGGCTGCGCGTGGCCTGGATATTGCCACGCTTGATGCAGTGATCAATGTCGATATGTCGCCCAACGCCGAAACCCATATCCATCGCGTAGGACGCACCGGCCGGGTCGCCGGCCAAGGCGGGCTGGCCCTCACCTTGTGCACGCCCAAAGAGAAATTTCGCGCCGAACGCATCGAACAGGCATTGGGCAAACCGCTGGAGTGGCTCGACATGAACACGCTCAAGCGCGGTCGCGGCGCCATCACGCCGCCGATGCGCACCATCTGCATCCGTGGCGGCAAGAAAGACAAGTTGCGCCCGGGCGACCTGCTGGGCGCGCTTACCAAAGACCTGGGCCTGCAAGCCGATCAGGTTGGCAAAATCAGCCTTTTTGATTTTGTCGCTTTCGTGGCCATCGAGCGCAGCATTGCCCAGGATACGCTGCAGCGCCTGAGCCAGCGTCCTATCAAGGGCCGCTCATTCCAGATGCGCTTTCTAAGCTAAACAGGCGCGGCGCGAACTCAATTGCCCGGCCATCAGGTGCCGCTGATCGTTTGCGCAACCGCCTTTTCCCATTGCTGCATGCGCGCCTGCGCCTGATCGCGGCTCATCGCGGGCTCAAAGGTTTTATCGATGCGCCACAGCTGTTCGATCTGCTCTACATCGGACCAGATGCCGCACTGCAGACCCGCCAGATAAGCGGCGCCCAGCGCCGTCGTTTCCACTACTTGCGGACGGAGCACCGGGATACCCAGCAGATCGGCCTGGAACTGCATCAACGCATCATTGACACTGGCGCCGCCATCGACCCGCAATTGTTCCAACCCCACGCCGTCGCGCGCCATGGCCGACAATAGTGCGGCGCTCTGATAGGCAATGCTCTCGACCGCAGCGCGGGCAATGTGCGCCGCAGTCGTGGCGCGATTGATGCCAACCAGCGTCCCGCGGGCGTCGGCGTTCCAGTACGGCGCGCCCAGGCCGGTAAAGGCAGGGACGAACATGACGCCGCCCGTATCCGGAACCGACTGGGCCAGCGCCTGCACATCCCGGCTTCGTTTGATAATCCCAAGGCCATCACGCAACCACTGCACGGCCGCGCCGGCTACAAAAACACTGCCTTCCAGCGCGAACTCAGGCTGTGCCTGGCCATATTGCGCCACCCTGGTAGTGAGCAAGCCATTTTCAGACGCAGTAAAGCGCGCGCCCGTGTGCAGCAGGGCAAAGCAACCGGTACCGTAGGTGTTTTTAGCCATGCCAGCCCGCGTGCAGGCCTGGCCAAAAAGCGCACTGTGCTGATCGCCCGCCACCCCGCAAATAGGTAACGCATAACCCAACAAGTCTGCAGGGATATCGCCATAATGGGCGCTGGAGGCCATCACCTGTGGCAGCAGGCTGGCGGGAATCCGGAACAAATCCAGCAACTGCGCGTCCCACTGTCCCGTATGCACATTGAACAGCATGGTGCGTGATGCATTTGTTACATCGGTGGCATGCACCTTGCCGCCGGTCAGTTGCCAGATCAGCCAGCTATCGATGGTGCCGAACAGAAGTTCCCCTTTTTCGGCCCGTGCCCTGGCCTGCGGCAGGTGTTCCAGCATCCAGGCCAGTTTGGTTGCAGAAAAATACGCATCCAGGCGCAGGCCGGTTTTCTCCAGAATCATGGGCTCGTGACCCTGATCACGCAATTGGCGACATAACGGTTCGCCGCGGCGATCCTGCCACACGATCGCCGGCCCAAGCGGCTCGCCTGTGGCGCGATCCCATAACACCGAGGTTTCCCGCTGATTGGTAATGCCGACGGCGCGCACGCGGGCAATGTCCACCGCAGTCTGATGCAGCACCTTTTCCATGGTAACCCGCTGGGTGCGCCAGATTTCAAGCGCATCATGCTCGACCCAGCCAGACTGCGGGTAATGCTGCGTAAACTCCTGCCGCGCAAGGCCGACAATCTGGCCGTTGCTGTCAAATAGAATACTGCGGGAACTGGACGTTCCCTGATCAAGCGCCAGCAGATAATCCATGGTTCGATCTCCGAAATTAAGATCTGGCCGACGCACGCCGGAACGAGTCCGCGCTACCGGCGATCAACGTTGTTTCGGCACAGTATAGCTTTTATCCCGGTAAACACTGAAGGGCCACAATGCATGGGCACGCGCCAGATTCACCAGCGTTTCGTCAGACGCCATGGGTTCGAACGTCTCGGGCGCCGTATAACGAAACTGGCAGGGATCCAGATGGGGTTCCAGCACCGTCAGGCGGTCGCCTTGCAGGTAACCGTAACGGTCGCCATATTGCATGATCGCGCGATCAGGCGTCTGTCGGGTCAAATCCTGGCCGATCATGGGATGTTCGCAGGCGGCGCCGGCCAGCGACAACAGGGTGGGAGCCAGGTCGATCTGGCTGATCAGCCGATCGTCGCGACGCGGCGCGATCGTCCCGCCCAGAATGACAGCGGGAATATGGAAATGCTTCAGGGGAATCAGCTCGGCGCCAAATACGCGCGAATCATGGTCGGCCACCACCACAAACACCGTATTGTTCCAGTACTCCCGTGTTTTGGCGGTTTCAAAAAACTGCCCGATGGCATGATCGGCATAACGCACGGTATTGTCCACGGTTGCCGGATTGCCGGTGGTCTGGATGCGGCCCTCGGGATACTCCCAAGGCGAATGATTGCTCACGCTGAAGGCCAGGGTCAGCACGGGCTCCTGACGCGAGCCATCTTCCTGCAACAGGCGATCCAGTTGGTTGAACATATCTTCGTCGCAATAGCCCCAGGTGCCCAGAAACGCCGGATTCTTAAATTGCGGACCATCGATGACTTCGCGAAAACCATTGCCCAGGAAAAAGCCTTTCATATTGTCGAAATGGGCTTCACCACCATACAGGAAACGGGAATGATAGCCATGTTGCTGGCCCAGCAGGTCGGCAATCGTGAAGAACCCGCTTTGCGCCCCCGGCAGCTTGAACACCGATTGGGTGATGGTTGGGGGAAAACCGGCGGAAAGCGCTTCCAGCCCGCGTACAGAGCGGGTGCCGGTCGCATAGGCGCGGGTAAATCCCCATCCCTGTTCGTACAAGGCATCCAGATTGGGCGTCAGCGACTGCCCGCCCAGGGTCTGCACATATTGCGCGCCCAGGCTTTCTTCGACAATCAACACGATATTAAGCGGTTTGGCGCTGCTGGCTGTCACCTGCTGCCTGTGCAGGGTGGCAGCGCCCTTGCCTGGCTCAGTGGCCACAGGAATATCGGCCGCCTCGCACACAATCCGGTTCATCTGCTCGGCCGGCATCTTGCCATACACATCTTCCGCCGACATTTCATATTTCATGGCATAGATCGCGTATTGCAGGCTATACATGGAGTTCAACGCCAGACTGTTGACCATGCCATCGCCGGCAAAGGCCACGGTAGACGGATTAATGGGGCGTTTTTTCAGCGTGCCGCGTATCATGAGAAAGCACAAGGCCGCGTAGACCAGCGACTCGATGGGCCGCAGCCACCACGGCCCCAGCGGCGTTGGCGCATAGCCTGAAAACAGTTGCAGCGCCAGCGCAATCATGCCGGCAAACACCAACAGCCCCAGCGCCAGCACTTTCTTGTACCCGCGCCACAGCATGCCGGACACCTCTTTGGGGTGTTTCAGATACTCGACGAACAGCCGGTTCGGACGGGTATCGTATTCATCAATGAACTGCGGCGTGCAGATTTCCATGAACACACAGGCGAGCCACCACACGCCGAACCAGACCGCCGTCACGGTCACGAACCATTGGCGATCTTCCAGCCAGGGCATCAGCAGCGCAGGTAAGGCTACGTAGGTCGCGATCTGGTTCAAGTCCATGCGCAATCCGCCCAGAAACACGCGGCCCATGCCATGCGCGGCCTGAACGCGCCTGCGCTGCCATAGCACTAATAAAACACGACTGATAAAAAAGACGAGAAACAGCGCCAGGACAAACGTAAGCAGTTGATATCGCAAAATAATTCCAGAAGCAGCAGGAAAGTGTGGAGTATACGCAACTCTACTGTGCAGAGTGTAAAATTTTTGTAAAACCCTGACCGTTTGCTACGGTGTTTTCACGACTCCTTTGCATGTTATTACCGCGCGGCGAGCCTCTACTTTACGACTGTTCGCCTCGGGCCGCAATGCCTGCTCTGGCGGTTCTGAATGCACTGCGCCGGCTTATTTTTCCACTGGCGAGTCGTGTTCCTGAAGCGGCCGCAGGCGGGGGCGCCCTCGCCTGCCCTGCATGGGACGTCGGCTGGCGACTGTGTTCAGCTGGCTGATGAATTCCGGCGAGCCCAATGCCCATTGTCCGTGCAGCGCCTGTGCAATCTGTTGCAATTGACCTGAAGAGAGCCCCTCTGTGTAACGGTATTTATACGCCGCCTGTCTGTCGAATGGCGTGTTGCCGGACGACCAGTAATCGGCGTGGTCATTAAGCAATGGGCAGGACCCCATAAACGCCCCGGTG
>DATGQC010000458.1:0-3939 GCA_035304425.1 Advenella sp. | reverse complement strand
GCGCTGATCAATGCAAAATTGGCCTATTTTTGAAATACCGTCCCGCAGCCCGCACACCTGCAGGCAATTCATGCTTTGTACACAGCGGCGCGGATCGGCCTTGGCCGATGCCTGCAGCTTTTGCTCGTTGCGCAGGTATTTCTGTAAATACGGTGTCATCACCGCCCGCGCCGGGAGCCCGGCGACGGACATGAATTCGACAATATCTTCGTCGCGGGCCCCAGCCAGTATCTGCTTGAAATTGTCATGCGCATCGCCCTCGCGAGTAACGGCAAACGCAGTGCCGATCTGTACGGCGGCCGCTCCCCATTGCCGCAGCGCGGTACTGATCTTGCGAACATTCGCCATGCCGCCAGCCAGAATGAGTGGAATCTTTTCGCTTTCCAGACCGAGTTGCCGAAATATCTGCGCGGTCTCTTCCAGTACCCGCGCAAAAGAGAAGCGGCTACTGCCCAGGTCGTCGATAGTGGTTGCGCCCAAATGGCCGCCGGCGTGATTGGGATGCTCAATCACGATGGCATCGGGCAGGCGGTTTTTCTTCATCCAGCGCTTGAGCACAATCTGTATACCGCGCGATTCGGACAGTATGGGAATGAGCGCGACATCGGGATGCTCCCGGGTGAGGTCAGGCAGTTCCAGCGGTAACCCGGCGCCCATGACAACCGCTTGCGCGCCGGATTCGCAGGCCTGTCGTACGAGGGCCGCATAATCGCTCACTGCCTTCATGACGTTGACGGCAATCATGCCGTGTCCGTTGGCGTGTTTTAGTGCCTTTTTGACTTCCCGGTCCAGGGCTATCCGGTTGAGTCTGTCATAGTGTTCCTGGCTGGCCAGTGCCCTGGATTGTTCCAGCAAATCCGGGTGCAGGTGCCGCAAATCAATGCTGGCGATGGTTCCTACGGCATTTTCACGCGCGACGGCGGCGGACAGGCTGCTGGCGGAAATACCGACACCCATGCCGCCTTGCACAATGGGCAATAAGGTATGATTTCTGATTCGTAGAGGCGTAAAGGAATGCATGCGGATTTCCTGGTTGGGGTTGAGCACAAGGCGGGCTTGTGGGTTACCGTAAAAAAATTGACTGATGGGACGCGGCGCTTGTGAATATGTCATTGTGCGGGCTCAGGTCTGGGGGGCGGTTGACAAAAATCAATATCAATTGAATTAGGCAATACTTCATGAGATAACCAGGATCGGTCCAATCGGCGGCGTCAACCCATGTCGCCCCAGGTGGATCCGGTCCTCTTTGACAATACTGAACAGTCGGATCGTGAAAACGACGCTGGGGCCCTGGCGCATACCTGAGCGCCGTAATCCCCGTCCTGAAACCAATCGAAATTGACCAGGATCTGGATAGAAACCCTGCGAAATGCCAGTCATATTTGGTAATAGCAATTGCGCGGGCAGGCCATTACTATCGAATCGTGTTTTTAATACACATGGATCCGGCATCAACTGGTATGCCGTCAAGAAAGGAGTATGACTATGGTCTCCATCAAAAAACTGCTTGCTATCGTTTTGGCTTCCCTGTCAATGGGCGCAGCTACGTCTGCGCTGGCAAACGGGCCCGCTTACGAGCGTGGATATAGCAGCCACCCTTATACAATGCAGGTTGACCACCGCCATTATGGCGATCGTCATTATCACAGACATCATCCACGTTACCGCCATCATGGCTGGCGCAACAAGCCGCATTATTACAGTGATCGCAGGTATGATCGTGGCCATCGCTGGGACCGTCGTTATGATTCGCATCGCAGATATTATCGTTCCCGCGACGTATGGTAATATGCAAGTGCAGTCTTTATTAAATAAATCGTGAGTACAGGCAGTGCCCGATTTCAGTTGAATTAAAGATTCGAATACTCAACCGTAAATGCAGTACGGGCCTGCTGTTTGATTATCAATAACCAACAATGTAGCAGGAGAAGCCCATGTTGCACTATGCCGTCGTGTTTTTCATCATTGCCATCATTGCCGCTGTTCTGGGCTTTGGTGGTATTGCGGCCGGGGCCGCATCCATCGCCAAAATCCTGTTTGTTGTCTTTATTGTGCTGGCTATTTTGTCGCTGGTATTTGGCGGCAGATTCAAGTAGGGCGGCGCCGTGTCCCGGATGCGTGTTCGCTCAGGCGGCATCCGGTTCGGCAGCCGTGCGCATTTGCCAGAAAAGCAGTGCTGCGGCCAGTAGCATGACCGCCCCGGTCATCACGAACACAGCCGTAAACCCTGCCTGATTGGCGACCAGCCCGCCCGCCACGGGGCCCAATACCAGGCCGGCATACTGTGTGGACGTCGCATAGCCAAGTATGCCCCCTGCAGCATCGGCCGGCACATTATGGCGGATCATGGCTGTTAGCGCCGGCATAATGCCGCAAAGCGTCATCCCCATCAGAAAACGCAAGGCAATAAACTGCCAATCGGTCTGCGCCAGCCCTTGTAGCAACAACAGCACCGCCGTAGCGACAAAGCTGGCGATGAGCATTTTAAGGTGGCCATGTGTGTCGCCCCAGCGGCCAGCCCTCGAAGAAAACAGCATGCTGCCAAAGGCAGTGGCTGACATGGCAATGCCCGCCAGCAGAGGTATTTGTTCGGTCAGCGTACGTAAAGATGCAATATAAAGCGTAATGATGGGTTCTACCGACATGTTGGCAAACATCAGCAGGGTACCGGCAAGCAGCATCAGCAATACCAGATTACGCTGCCGGCCTGATTTCCAGAACGAGTAGGGTATGGCGGTGTTGGGCGACGCCTCACGTGGCTTGTGCGTTTCGCGAATCAAGAATACGGTGCAGAAAAACGCGATCAGAATAATGCCGGCCGCGACAAAAAATGTCAGTCGAATCCCCAGCAACGTCGGCGCGATGCCGCCGACCAGCGGACCCAGCATTGCCGGCGCGATGCCGCCGATCAGCGGACCCAGCAGGTTGCCGGCCAGCGTGCCCGAGGCCAGCATGCCCACGGCCCAGCCGGTGTAGGCGCGAGGTGTTTGGGTGGCCACCAGAATAGTGGCGCCCGAAGCATAGCCGCCCAGCAATCCGACCAGCAGCCGCAGCCAGAACAGTTGCCAGACCGTTTGTGCGCAACCGATAAGGGCAATGCCAATGGCCATGCCAAGGCTGGCGCGAATCAGAATGATCTTTCTGCCATAGCGGTCGGCAAATCGCCCCCACACCGGGGCCATCAGGCCCGCTGCAAGGAAGGTGATGCTGAAAATCCAGCCGGACCAGCTGACGATTGCTTCAGGATCGGTCACCCCCAGGTTCTGGATATATACCGGTAGTATGGGCAGTATCAGCGTCATGGCCAATATGGTGGTAAATGAACCAAAAAGGCAGACGTACAGATTTTGTTTCCAGGCAATATGCTGGATTTCATTTTCGCTGGCGTTGTGCGCGGTAGTCATAAACGGGACTTTGCTAGGGGGAGCAGCTCGCGAATGACCAACTGCCCAAAACTGTCTGAGTATGAGCGATTCGTCGCAACCGGTCCGAGGTCGAGCCGGAAAACGATACGAAACGCAGGAGTCTCACTTTAAACACAATTGCGATACGGTGGCTTAAAAATGCCTGAAAAACGACTAAATTCATGACCAACAGGCCCCGGTCCTGGCGCCACTGGCAGCCCATGTGTCTTATTTTTACGACGGCGCCGGGCAATTGAAATGCAGCGATACAATCCTCATGGCTTTTTCTTATACAATCGCCTCACGCTGCAATCCCCCCATTTTCTGTAAGCTGCGCCCGATCCGGTCAGCAGCTGATTATCAAGGACATACTGCACAGATGAATGTGCCCCGATCGCACCTGTTTCAGGGACGGCTGCTAAAGATGTGCCTGACGGCTGCGCTGGTGGCCGCTTGTGCGCTCACGCAAGCGGCGTATGCCACAGCTGAGCGGGGGGCCGCTATCTCACAGGCTGCTGATGCATCTGCACAGCTG
>DATGQC010000457.1:0-7378 GCA_035304425.1 Advenella sp. | reverse complement strand
GTGCTGCCCGGATAAAGCTGGAGAACAGCGGATGACCGTTACGCGGCGTAGAGGTAAATTCAGGATGGAACTGGACCCCCATGAACCATGGGTGGGTCGGAATTTCCATCATTTCGGGCAGATTTTCGGTAGGCGTACGGGCGCTGATGACCATGCCGGCTTCTTCAAGACGCGGCACATAGACATTGTTGACCTCATAGCGGTGGCGATGGCGCTCGTTGACCTCCGGACCGTATATATCGTAGGCGCGCGTTCCTTCCTTGACCGGGCAACGCTGGGCCCCCTTGCGCATGGTACCGCCCAGATCAGAAGACGCCGTGCGTTTTTCCACCTTGCCTTCACGATCCATCCATTCAGTAATGAGTGCCACGACAGGATGCGGGGCTGCCGGATCAAATTCCGTGCTGTTGGCGCCGCCAAGCTGCGCCACATGCCGGGCAAACTCTATGACCGCCAGTTGCATGCCCAGGCAGATTCCCAGGTAAGGCACCTGGTTTTCACGGGCATATTGGATGGCCCGGATTTTACCCTCTGTGCCGCGCTTGCCGAAGCCGCCCGGTACCAGAATGGCATCCAGCGCAGCCAGCTTTTCAACGGCCCCGCCTTCCAGATCCTCGGAGTCGATATAGTCGATAATGACTTTGGAACGGGTATGGATACCCGCGTGCTGCAGGGCTTCGATCAGCGATTTGTATGACTCGGTCAGATCGACATATTTGCCAACCATACCGATGTGCACTTCATGTTGCGGATGTTCCAGCGCCTCGATCAGGCCGTCCCACATGGACAGATCGGCCGGGGGCGGAGAAATGGCCAGCGCATCGCAAACCAGCTCATCCAGTTTCTGGTGATGCAACATGGAGGGAATTTTGTAGATGGAATCGGCATCCCATACGGAAATGACGGCATCCAGCGGCACATTGGAAAACAGGGAAATCTTGGCCCGCTCGTCTTCAGGCACTTCGCGGTCGGCGCGACATAACAACGCGTTCGGATAAATACCGATTTCACGCAACTTCTGCACCGAGTGCTGCGTGGGCTTGGTTTTGAGTTCGCCCGCAGAGGGAATAAACGGCACCAGCGTCAAATGCACGAAAGCGGCGCCATTGCGGCCCAGGCGCAGGCTCATTTGGCGCACGGCCTCCAGAAATGGCAGCGATTCGATATCGCCGACGGTACCGCCGATTTCCACAATGGCCACATCGGTCTGGCCGTCCCAGGCCTGCCGCGCACCACGGATAATGAAATCTTGAATTTCATTTGTGATATGGGGAATAACCTGCACGGTCTTGCCCAGATAGTCGCCCCGGCGCTCTTTGCGCAATACGGATTCGTAAATCTGGCCAGTGGTAAAGTTATTGGATTTATGCATGCGAGCTGAAATGAATCGCTCGTAATGGCCCAGGTCAAGATCGGTTTCTGCGCCATCTTCGGTAACGAATACTTCGCCGTGCTGCAAGGGACTCATCGTACCCGGATCCACGTTGATATACGGGTCCAGCTTGAGCATGGTTACCTTCAGGCCACGCGATTCAAGAATAGCCGCAAGCGACGCGGCGGCGATTCCCTTGCCTAACGAAGAGACCACGCCGCCGGTAACGAATACATACTTTGTCATTGGAATAAGGGCCCCGCGAAAAGGGCCGTAGCAGGAAATTTGAATTATAGCTTGAGCATGCCGCTTTTGTAAGGCGCTGAAGGCCTTCGGATCAAAACAGGTCGTATAATGACAAATGTAAATATCAAGAAAAGATCATGGACCGAAAACGAAAAACCCTGCTCATGCTGCTTTGCTACGTCATTGCCTTTTTTGTGACCATTGGCCTGCTGTCTTTGTGGGCCACAACCCTTTACATGTAAACCCACGCGCGACCCCGCCAGGCGGACCAGCGCCCGGCTTCCTTGCGCATACCTCGCCCCATACGCGTTCTTTTACAGGGCAGCCAGCCGATCCTGGCAAGCGCTCCCGGTCTGCGCAATCGCCGTAACAACGGCATCAAGCGCCGTCAATAGCGGTGCGCAGGCGCTGTTCAATTTCAAAGAAAGCATTGCATCAGCCCGCGTTCTGCCCAGCGTGATCGCCGCCACGGGTTTGCCCTGCATTGCGGCGTCGCGCACAAAACGATAGCCCGAATAAACCATCAGAGAAGACCCCACTACCAGAACCGCACTGGCCTGCTCCAGGGCCCGATACACGGCATCGACACGCGTGCGTGGAACTGCTTCGCCAAAGAACACCACGTCCGGCTTCAGAACGCCGCCACACCGGTCACAGGCCGGAACACGGAAAGAAGAAAAATCTGTCTCAAGATCCACATCGCCGTCCGGTGCCATGACAGCGGTCATCCTGGCCCAAACGGGATTCTCGTGGAGCAGTTGCTGCTGATAATTGACGCGAGCAAGCCTGCTCTGGCAATGCATGCAGACCACGTCCGCCAGGGTTCCATGCAACTCCAGCAGCCGGGACTGACCAGCCTGCCGGTGCAGACCGTCTACATTCTGCGTCACCAGCAGACCCGTATAGCCCTTGGCTTCAAGCGATTGAAGGGCCTGATGCGCCGCATTCGGCCGGCCGCGCGAAAACATCGGCCAGCCCACCATACTACGGGCCCAATAGCGCTGGCGCGCCGCCTCTGTTCCCATGAATTGCTGAAACGTCATCGGCGGCGGCCGCATCCAGGCACCGTCGGTATCGCGATAGGCCGGAATACCTGAGTCGGTACTGCATCCGGCGCCGGTAATCACCAACAAGCCCGCGTGCTGCTGCAAGAAGGCCTGCAAATCGGCGATAGCCGACGCTGTCATAGCGCCGCCCTACTCTGTGGTCTTGCCGTCAAAATGCTCTTCCCGCTCATCCTGCTTGGTCGCATGCACCACGCCATCACGATGCTCGGGCGGACCGTAAATCGTGTACAAACGCAAGGGCTGATCGCCACTGTTGATCACATTGTGCCGAGCGCCGGCAGGAACGATTACCGCGTCATCATCCTCAATGGCATGCGTTTGTCCGTCAATGACGACCTTGCCCTTGCCTTCTTCGATGCGAAAGAACTGATCATGCCCCTCGTGAACCTCTTCCCCGATTTCCTCACCCGGCTGCAACGTCATCAGGACCAGTTGCAGATTTTTCCCCGTGTAAAGCACCTTGCGGTAAAGATCATTGTTCTCGGTCAATTCTTCGATATCTTCGACAAAACCTTTCATACGGCTTACTCCATAAAGTGAACGGGTCCGCAACACGGCCCTCTATCGACCCGGGATTTACATTTCCCAGGATTGAAAAACATCGTTGACAAATTTAATTTCCAAGACCTGCGTCCCGATATCCGCTTTGCCGGGGCTAAGCAGCCGGCCCGCCGAATCCACCATCGGCCCCACAACCGGCACGGCGCCAACCATATTACCGGCCATGTTGCCTGATGACTTGCGTGCATACTTCAGCGTGGTTTCATTATTGGAATTGCGGGTGGTGCGATCCGGCTCGCCAAATACCTGGATGGCCTGGGCCACGGTGGTCTTGTCCTTGATCAGATTTTTGTTGAGAAAGACCGGATCAAAATAATCGGCATTTCCCATCAGGTCGGTTTTACTGGGGACACTGCAGGCGATCAGCCCTGCGCTAATCAGGCATCCCAGCAGCAACCAGCGCATTCTTTTCATTATTCACTCCTGAACAAGGGTTGGGACGATCGCAATTATAATACACCGCCAGACAGCACCTGCCATGCCGCAGTGTATTTCACCATCGGCTCATGCCCAGCTTAATAAGCAGATTATCCCACAGTTTTTTTTCTTTGACCCAAAGCCCCTGATCGCTGCTTTTGGGCAAACCGGCAACAGCGGGCTTGGGAACCAGTCGCCATCGCGCAAACCGGCGCTGCAGCAGCGCTGTTTCCAGGGGGTATATCCTGGATTTTTGCCGGTCTGTCTGACCCGCTCCCACAAAACCCAGTCCATCGCGCGACCCCCTGACAGGTGGGTCGGCCACGACAAACACGCTATCGTTTCGCTTTGCTCCCCACACTAAGCCCTGAGCAGACGCGCATCGCCCCCCCCCCGAGACCGCAACAAACGCCGCCCTTGCCTGCGACCCTTCAATCGACGCGTCCAAAGACGCGTCCAATAGCGCAACGCTCTTCATTGCTTCTGAGCAGGAATGGTTTTTTCCACGCACGCCTCTTCCCGGAATGGAAATACAAAAGCAAAAGCAAAAGCAAAAGCAAAAGCAAAAGCACACCATTTTATTACTAAGTGAAAACGATTATGTCATATCGTAACAATAATGACTATGCTGGACTTTCACATAAGGAGATAGAGATGAAGAAAATGGCACTCATGATGCTTTTGCTTATATTTACGGCCACATCTTTTGCCCATGGCGGTCGTACGGATCGAAATGGATGCCACAACGATAACAAGAACAACAGTCGCCACTGTCACTAGTTAGCGGCACCACCATAGTCCTGAACGTTAAAGGACTATGGGACACACCCCTGTATCAAGTTTCCAGGCCGACAGGCCAATCGGGCCCCAACGACTTTTTTCAGCCTTCATTGACGGCCCACCTGCCACCCATAATGCCGATTTCCTGCCCGAACCTGATCGCGCCGCTGAAATTAACAGGATACTGTGTGATGCCCCCCATCCCGTCTACGATGCAATAAAGGCGCAGGGTATCTGTACTGCACCAGACACATCACATTTATGTCAGGCAACAAAAAAGCCACCCAAACAAAAAAGCCACCCATTAAGGTGGCTAATTTTGGTTGATACTACTGCAAAATTGATTGGCTCCCCGAACTGGGTTCGAACCAGTGACCTGCGGATTAACAGTCCGTCGCTCTACCGACTGAGCTATCGGGGATCAATTAAGAAAGTGATTATAGTCAGAAACTAAGTCGCAATGCAAGCCCCTGCCCGTTTTCTCTGTTCTTTTTTACGGAAATGTTGCATTTGGCCGACGTTTAAATAAAACACGCGACCGAAGTCGCGTGTTTACCAGCGGCAAGCCGCCTTTTTAGTGCGCTGACGCTTTGCTGCTGCCGATACCGGTTTCCGCGCGTACGCGTTGCGCGTCGTATGCAGCGATATCAACGGCAGCGCGCTTGCTCTTGTCGGTTATAGAGAAGAACCAGATACCGACGAAGGCGATGATCATGGAAAACAGTGCGGGAGATTTATACGGGAACAGCGCACTGCCTGCAGGATTGCCCAATGTCACTTCCCATACGTCGGGTGACACGATGGTTAGCACCACTGAAGAAATCAGCCCCAGGAAACCACCGATCACCGCGCCTCGGGTCGTCATTTTCTTCCACATGATGGACAGGAAAAGAACCGGGAAATTGGCCGACGCCGCAATCGCAAACGCCAGCGACACCATGAAAGCCACATTCTGCTTCTCGAACAGGATACCCAGCAAAATGGCCAGTATGCCCAGCACGAACGTGGTGATGCGCGATACCCGCAGTTCGGTTGCCGAGTCCACATTGCCTTTGCGGAACACGGAGGCATACAGATCGTGCGATACGGCAGAGGCGCCCGACAAGGTCAGCCCGGCCACCACGGCCAGAATCGTGGCAAACGCCACGGCCGAGATAAAGCCCAGGAAAATATGTCCGCCCACGGCATCGGCCAGGTGCACCGCAGCCATGTTGGCGCCGCCTATGAGACCGCCCTTCGCATCCAGAAAATCAGGATTGGTGGACACGAAAATAATTGCCCCAAAACCGATAATGAAGGTCAGCACATAGAAGTAACCGATCCAGGTTGTGGCCCAGAATACCGACTTACGCGCTTCCTTGGCATTGGGCACGGTGAAAAACCGCGTCAGAATATGCGGCAGACCGGCAGTACCGAACATCAGCGCCATGCCGAAGGAAATGGCGGAAATCGGATCCTTGATAAACGAACCCGGGCCCATGATGGATTTTCCGGTCGTTGCCGCCGCCTCTGCCGTCTTGCCGGCGGCGACCGCACCCGCCGTCTTGACTTCGATCGCTTTGGCAAAGAGTGTTTCAAAAGAGAAGTTGTTCAGTTTCATTACCATGAAGGCCATGAACGAAGCGCCCGCAAGCAGCATGACCGCCTTGATGATCTGCACCCAGGTTGTGGCGGTCATCCCGCCAAACAGCACATAGACCATCATCAGCACACCCACGATCACAACCGCGATCCAGTAGTCCAGGCCAAACAGCAATTTGATCAGCTGACCGGCACCCACCATTTGCGCGATCAGATAAAACAGCACCACCACGATGGTTCCGCAGGCTGCAAAAGTACGTACCGGCATCTGGGCAAAGCGGTAGCTGGCGACATCGGCAAAGGTGAAACGACCCAGATTGCGCAGGCGCTCGGCCATCAGGAACATAATAATAGGCCAGCCCACCAGAAAGCCGATAGAGTAGATCAACCCGTCATAACCGCTGGCCATGACCTGAGCGGCAATGCCCAGAAAGGACGCAGCTGACATATAGTCGCCTGCAATCGCCAGGCCGTTTTGGAAACCGGTAATGCCGCCGCCGGCTGTATAAAAGTCCGACGCTGATTTGGTTCGGGCCGCAGCCCATTTGGTAATAAAAAGCGTCAGCCCAACAAAAACGACGAACATAATGATCGCCGTTATATTGACCTGCTGCTTGGTGGTTTCACCGATGGCTTCTGCACCATAGGCGAGGGATAAAAACAGACCGGTAAAGGCAATGCCGATCAAAAACCGCGATACGCCTTTATTCATGAGTGACCCCTACGTCGTTCAACAAGTTACGTTCCATCTCGTCAAATTTCGAGTTGGCAATCAGAATATAAATGCCGGTCAGTGCAATGATCAGGATCATCAGACCGAACCCTACCGGTATACCCCAGGTCATGGCGCCGCCGCTGATAGACTGGGCGAACAACTGTTTATCGAACGCGATAATGCCGATAAAACCAACATAGTAGGCAACCAGAATAATGGCTGAAAAAACCCAGCCATACGTGCTGCGCATCCGCGTCATTTCCTTATATTTCGGGTTTGCCATCACCCTTTGAACGATATCCTCACTCATATCTTTCCTCCCAGAAAGTATCGTTAAATTTTGATCGTTGTTCTCAAATGCTTATCATTTATGCAGCAAGTACGACCGTTTTACCTGTAGCCTTCTGTTTCTGCAATTAGTGATATACCCTAGCAATCCACGTTCCACACCTGTTTAAAACAACGTCCAAATATATGTTTAGAGATGCCGTTATTGCGGCGCAATCGGCGCAGGACGGGCGCGTCAGCGGGCCTCGCAACGGCTTGCGCGCTCTTTTGGACCAGGTCCTGGCCGGCTGTATGATATGAACGCCGGGGTATCTGAATCGCCATGAGTGCAGACTTCTGACAACATTTATG
>DATGQC010000456.1:0-7239 GCA_035304425.1 Advenella sp. | reverse complement strand
CGGGCGCGAACGATTGCTGCCTTGATACTGGTATTGATAACGGCGGCGCTGATGATTGTCAGCACCCAGTAACCAGCTGTGCGCCAGGATTTACGGATCACCAGCCAGAGTGCGACAATGGCGGTGACGGCGGTGACCATGAGCGTGTCGCCCAACTGCGTTACCGTCATCAAAATATCGTCCAGCCACGGTGCACGCAATAGCTGCAATTGGCGGTAAATAGCCTGGTCGGCGGCAAACAGCCGGCCATCTATGCGTACATTGATCAGAATCAATAAAAACAAGGCACAGGCCAATGCAGCGAGATAATAGGGCCAGTACGAGCGCTTGCGGAGGAGTGTATATGGTGACATGCAATATAGCTTTGGGTGAGATGACAAACCGAGGCTTGTCGATAGAAAGCGACTGAAGCTAAAATCATACCTGTTTCAACTGCTTAACAGGGTGTAGTATGCGTCATATCACATTCAAATCTTTTTTACTTGCGATAACGGGTAGCCTTATGTTGGCCGGCCATGTTTGCGCAGCCGATGTCTATCCGGCTGACCTGGCCAAACAGGAACCCGAGGTGGCCAATGCATTTTCCGGCCTGACCAAATCCATCGTGCGCAAGCACGCATGGGTAAAGAACTTTGGCGTAAGCACACCGGTTGAAGAAGCAACGCTGAACAATGAAAGCTATGTGCGGCTATCGGGTTGCAAACCGCATGACTGCCCGTCAGAAAAATATGTGATCCTTGTTTCCAGAGCGAACAACCATGCCGTGGGTGCATTTTTAACCAACCGGCAAACGGCTGCAGGTCAATTGTCCGAAAGCACCATCCAATGGCTTGGTCAGCCCACGGATGAACAGGTAACCCACCTGGCGGCTGCGTTGTTTCCGGCAGCAGATAATTAATTAATTAATTAATCTACTTTGGCCTGCTTGCACCCGGATCATCGTCATTGCGCAGCCAGCTTGCGCATGCCATTGATGCAGCGATATGCGGCGAGCTGTCCATGATTCAGAAACCTAACGGACATCACAAAAATACTGCTTAAAATCCGCTCAGAATCCGATGCGCGATCGCCAATCGGTCGGCAATCGGATAGTTTTTATTGGCCAGGAGCACGACGCCAAGTTTGCGTGCCGGGACGAAGGCGACATAGGCGCCAAATCCATTGGTGGATCCCGTCTTGTTAATCCAGACATCGTCACGCGGCGCCATCGGTGGCACCAGGGCCTTTACTGGTTGCGGCTTTAGAGCAAAGTCGGCAGCATTGCCCTTGAGCAATGATTCAAGTGTCACCGGATATGGATATTGCTCCCAGATCAGGTCCTGCGTCATCGCTGCAGTCTGGAAATATCCGGTATGGGTGTTTGTGACCGCTGCCTGCAGGCGTTCATCCAGGTCTGCCATATGCATATTGCTTTTGAGAAAACGCACCATATCTTCGCTGGTGGATTTTGCACCATAAGCCTCTGCCCACAGAACGGCCTTGCTTACCCGCGCCGGTTTGTCCTGTTTGGTATAGCCCTGTGCATAATCAGCCATTTTATGTTCGGGAATATCGATATACGTGTTGCTCAATCCCAGTCCTGCGTATATCTGTTTCTCCATTAAGGGTATGAAATCCTGATTCATCGCTTTGGCCGTTATCAGCCCCAGCATGCCGATGCCCGGATTGGTATAGGTCCTGTGTGTTCCTTTTTCAAACGGTGGTGTCCATTGCTGCAGATAGGTCATCAGTTGCGCATTGCTTTTGATTTCTTCGGGCACCTGCAGCGGAAAGCCGCCGGGCGTATGTGTGCCCAGTTGCATCAGGCTGACTGAGCCAAAGTCGGTATTCTGCATTTGCGGCAGATAGGTCGACACTGTATCGGTCAGCTTCAGATGCCCCGTGACTTGTGCATAGCTTGCCAGCGTCGCCGTAAAGGTTTTACTGATCGAACCCAGTTCAAAAAGGGTGGACGAAGTGACCGCGCTTTCGGTTTGTCTGGAGGCAACACCATAATTGAACAGATAGGTGTTATCTTGCGCAATTACACCAATTGCCATGCCGGGAATATTGTGCTTTTTCATCACAGGTATAACCGACGCGTCTACTCGTTGTTTGACAGTACTCAGGTCTTGTGCGGCGCAGGCGGCAGCAGAGATCGTGAAGCCGGATATCAGGGCCAGGACAGCCCGCAATGTGGACAAAGAAGTGTTCATGAGAGAAAGAATAAAAGGAGATGGAAACAGCGGCAGCTCGTATTGTCGCTCGTTAGCCTGTGGCCGATAAGTCTGGATTGGTAACAAATTGCGAAAATCCGGATGCATTACGATGTTTCTTCGGCGCTGCCTACTCGAGCTGAAGAGCGGCATGTTCTGACGTTCTGCCTGGATCCATATTCTTGAAACGCATGTCAGCTTGTTTCAGATCAAGGTAGTGCCGATCGTGACCATGTAGACTCTGAGTCGTATGCAGGTATATCACCTATCCATCATACCCTTTGCCCTGGCCAGAAATGGCCAGGTTTTTTTTGCCAGCCGGCGCGTTTGCCAGCCGTCGCGAGCAAGAGAGTACAGTAGTACATGAATCATCAAATCCCAAGCTGACCCATTACGGCAGCAGCCAGCAACTGGGCGGCGGCGATTCACGAACCATAATTGCAGTGATAGGCACTGAAATACAGACACAGCAAAAATACGCCCTCAGTCTGCAGGCCGATGGGGAAAGGCTAAACGATTTTATGATGCCGTTACATAACGCGGTTAAGCAAATGCGGTTAAGTAAATGCGGCCATGTTGCATCACCCGATGGTCGCTTCATTGAGCAACGACATTCACTGGCGGCTCGCGTCACGCAGTGCGCTCAGCCTTTTGCATGTTTGCGCCGACCCAATTAGAATGGGAGCGCAGTACGGTCAGCGCCAGCGTTGGCGCGTTCGATGCAATGATCAAGGCAGCGGGAATGACGGCAGCGCCACTGTTCTGCGCATTGTCGTGCCCTTGAGGCTATTTTCAGTTTTCGGGCCTGTCCGCGTATCAGATACGTCTGTGTCAGATCCTGGACGTCAACGGCGTTCCCATGATTGAAGCTATTTTTAACTATGGGTTATCGGTATAGCGGCTGTCTACATGGCTTTTAAAGCGAAGCGTAAAGATCAGCTCATTTATCTTCACCCGGCAGAAGAGACGATTCTGATTTTTTGCCGCTGGTGTAATATCGACGCAGCGCCTTTTTCCAATGAATGATTGACGGGTCACCATAAGCGACCAGTTGGAATTTAAATTGTTTGAAAATATACCAAAGCCGGCTGTTGGTCTGAGGTTTGATTTCCCACGCACATATTTTTCCGTTCTGGTTCATTGCCAGAAATTGGGTCCCTCGTGGAACGATGAGGAGTGTGTCGTAATAGTGCAGGACCTTGACTGATTGCTTTATCAGCATTGCTGGTTACTCGTTAACTTGAGCCGTATTTGCCGTTGGGCGAGACTGCCGGGATTGGCGTTGCAAAACTAATGTAACGCTTTGTGTTCACGCCGACTATCAATAAGTGAAAAGCAGAAGTTGTATGTCCGTAAAATCGGCCGATCAAATCATATGTCTCTTCGCAACAAAATATTGGGATTATTCATCAATATTTTGACGCTTGAAAGGGCGCGCCAGTTGGCGGTGTTTGTTTTGGCAACGAACAGCGACGCTTTTTAATATGGCTGGAAAGCCGCATAAAATATGGGTTTTGTTTGTATTGACGTGTTCTTGCCAACCCTGAAAAGCATGATCGCCCTGATATGCACCTTGTACGGGTTTAGCGTACATTGCAATTGAATTTAAAAAAAACCTCACACAAGAATTTGGCGAGGTTATTTTTTTGACTATCACTGAGTGCATTATTAAAATTCATTTGCCCAGTGCGTACAGCGCTTATTTTTCAAATATTGTCGGCTGTGCGCGATTCGAATATTACACCTGTATCTAAAAATTTCAATATCACGTTTTCCCCAATGTTCATGTCGGCTGCAAAACGGTGCATGCGGCAGGAGTTGGCAACCCGTTCAAAGAAGAGGGGGTGAAAGAATATGACCGCAAAAAGTTGTCTTCAGAGAATGCCGATCCCAGTTTTCGCGGGTTGCGGTTATTGATCTTTTAGGCAACAGGAGATTTTTTATTCAGCTGGTGCCCATTGGTATATTTGCGCGGGGGCGGATTCGGCACGATACGAAATAGCAACAGCTTCGTACGCTACGGCACAAGTATTAAGCAGGGTCAATTTAGCCTGTTGTTCAAGAGCCTGCCATTTTTCTATTGCAAATGCAAAAAACGAGCACCAAAAAATTGATCTTCAGCAGACAGCCGGAAATGGTGTATTTATGGATTGGCGGAACGAGCGATTCATCCCTTCGGGCATCTGCGATTTGCATGTCATTGCAACCATATTGCTGCGCACGCAAATTGAATTTTGCTTATTTTTTTCTGTATCAATATTATTAATTTTTTATATTATGTTACAAAAGGCAATAATATTTTTAAAAAGATATTGCATATGAAAATTAAAACGCGCACACTTTGCATCGTAGTCGAATTAATAATTATTATGAAATATAAAAACATCGAGACCTAACCGCAGCAGCGTGAAACAATAAATTAAAAAAATAAATATTTATATCTAATTGATATTAAACAAGATATTAAATAGTTTGAGCTGCACCGACAGTATCTCATGCTCCAATATTTCCGATAATCGAAAGAGGGGACGTTAGCGTGTAGAACGCGCTTACGTCAACAAAACAATGAAAACCAGGTAACTAATTAATTCTTAAATATTACCAAAATATATTATCGTAAATAAATATTTGTAACATTAATGGTTGTCTGGCCACTGATTTCGGGCCAGGTAAATCGGCGTCTCTATAAATCTCCCGATACGCTTGCTGCGTGGATCAACAGAGAAAATGTCACTTTATTTGGCCTGAAAATCCGGACATGCAGTCCGGGACTTTAACGCTATCTATCCTTCAAGGAGCAGCATAATGAAAAAACTACTATTAATCTCTGCATCTGCTTTGGTAATGGCTTCTAGCGGCGTATACGCCGCAACGCTGACCGGCGGCTTTTACGGTGTGGGTGGCACTGCGGGCAGTACCGCCGGCGGTGGGTCCAGTGCGACCGGTAGCCAGGGCTCGATTCTGGCAGGCGCGGCGACCAATACATCGGCAGCCCAAAACCAGACAATGTCGGGAGCGCAGGTTACCGGCAGTTTTGGTGGTGTGACAACGATTACAGAAGGCAATTCACTGTCAACACAAACCAATACAGGCGGTGCGCTGGGTCTGGCAGGTCAAACGTCTAATGCGGGCGCTGGGGGTGCTTTCGGATCAGGCGCTACCGGCAATTTTGGCACCATCGGTGGTTTTCTTAGCTTCACACCATAATTTCTCTTGACTCGACATTAACTGACCGTAACCGGACCTTGTTCACATAGACGCCGATGCGTCGGCAGGCGCCAACGGGTCGGAGCGGAACATTGTCCTGGTTACTCAATCGGCGATATGGCAGTGAAGTTTGCGACTCAGGGAGTTGAAAATGAAAAAACTATTATTGTTATCGGCGCTGGTGCTTGCATCGACGGCTGCTTCGGCTCAAACCATTACGATTGGCGCATATGCGACCAGCGGTGGCGCGGGTAGTACAGCCAGTGGCGGCTCATCGGTAGCTGGCAGCCAGGGTTCGCTGGGAACCTCGGCTGCAGGCAATACGTCGGCGGCATCCAATCAAACGGCATCGGCCGCACAGGTTGTGGGCGGGCCTGACGGTGTGACAACACAAACCGCGGGGCAATCGCTCTCGTCTCAAACCAATTCCGGATTTTCTCTCGGATTTGCGGGACAGACATCCAATGCGAGCGCCGGTGGCGCCTTTACTTCGGGTGCAGGGGGCACGTTCGGAACGATCGGTTCCTTTGTTCACTGGACACCGTAAAGCGGGCGCGGATTGCACAAGCGCGTGATAAACGAAACCATCTTCTCGGAGAGAGCGCGCTCTCTCCGTAAGGGAATTGCCATGAAAATGATACTTGTCGTTACCCTTGGGTTGCTGCTGTCTCCTCAAGTGTTTGCCCAGTCGGCGGGGGCTATCTCGGGTTCCAGTTCAAACGCCAACAGCGGCTCAAGCGCCAGCTCTAATCAGTCTGCCGACTCAGGGGCCGCAGCGGTTGTGGATCTGACGTTCGGAGGCGCCGAGCAAAGGCGTACACAGACGGTCCATACCACCCCAAATGTATATGCACCGCCCAGTATGTTTGGCGGCGTGAACAACTGCGGTCAGTCGAGCACATTTGGTATTGGTGCGACCGGCTTTGGTATCGGTGGTTCGCTGGCCGGTGAGTCCGAAGCGTGTAATGCGCGTGAAGATACCAGTATTGCCTACAAGCTTGGATATAAAGACGTGGCGGATATGCGTTTCTTCTGCTTCGGAGAAGACGTGAATCGCAAAGCCTATGAATCTACTGGTCGGACGTGTCCGACCTATGCAACTGCCAAAGGGCTTCCGGAACGTCCGGTGGCCGCAGTAGATAACAATAGGATCAACAACAGCCAGAGCCAGCGTAATACCAACCGCGTGGTTGCGTCAACGCCCGCCAGAAGTCCGGAAGTGTTTGTAGACAGGCCAAGAGTGCAGCCTGCAAGTACGCAGGATCTGCGTGCATTTTACGGCTCGAATTGACCACGCTGTCTTGGCGTTGTCCAAATGTCGGACCATCTGCTAATGAGGCTGAAATATGTTCGGTACTTCTAGGCCGGGCCGCTTTGACGTGAAGTTGGAGCATCCTGGAAAAAACAGGGCGCCGTCGCCATTGAAGATGGCATATGACGGCGTCTTGTAGCCCGCGAAGCGGGCAGCATGCTTTTATTTTGGGGGGCAGTTACCACGGCTTGCAATGACCCAGTGAAAAACTGCTCATGTGATAATGGTAGAAATCACAATTGAGTATGATCATGGAAGACGAAATCAAACGCTGGACAGTCAAGCGCAAGAGTGCGCTGGTGCTGGAGCTTATTCAAGGCAAAACAACGATTTCAGAAGCCAGTCGCGCTTATGATCTGTCGCCGTCCGATGTGAAGAACTGGGTAGACGAGGCTAAACGTGGTATGGAGAATGCTTTGAGGGCCAACCCGCTGAATGTCAAGGAGCGGTATGAACGTCAGCTCAAACAACTGCAGCAGGCTTACGGAGAGGCAATGCTGGAACTGCGCGCCAGCAAAAAGCAAC
>DATGQC010000455.1:0-4023 GCA_035304425.1 Advenella sp. | reverse complement strand
TATTGAAAAATTCCGTGGCGATCGGGCCGGGCGCAATGGCATTGACGGTGATCCCCGCAGCGGCCAGTTCCAGGGCCCAGGTGCGCGTCATGCCGATCATGCCTGCCTTGGTCAGACTGTAAATCGTGCGGTTCTGCTTGCCCAGCGCCGCACGGGAACTGATGTTCACAATCCGTCCTGTTCCCTGATCCCGCATACCGGGCAACAGGGCCTGCGCGCACGCAATGGCCACTTCGATATTGAGCTGGACGGCCATCTGCAAATCAGCCGTATTCACGCTGTCAATGGCGCCCGCCGGCACTATGCCCACATTATTGACCAGCCCGTAATACGCAGGCTCTTGCGTCAGCTTTTCCAGTACCTCGCCCAACCGGGCGCGATCGGACAGGTCGACCTGTTCAAATGCCACGCCCTGGGGCCAGTCTGCCGGTTTGGTGCGCGCAATGCCGGTTATCGCATAGCCATCATCCAGCAAGCGCTCACAAATTGCCCGCCCGATTCCTTTGCTGGCGCCGGTCACCAGGACTTTCCTTTTTTCAGTCATCTTGTTTACTTCCGTATTGATATCGTTTCGGTTTGCTGTTGCTTGATCAATTCACGCGCAATAATCAGCTTTTGCACCTCGGTGGCGCCTTCATAAATACGCAAGGCCCGGATATCGCGATAGAGCCGTTCCACCGGATGGTCGCTCACCACCCCGCGGGCGCCCAGCATCTGTACCGCCCGGTCAATCACCCATTGCGCAGATTCAGTCGCCGTCATTTTCGCCATCGCCGTTTCCATGGTGGTGCGCACGCCCTGCACATCACGCAGCCACGCGGCGCGGTAGGTAAGCAAAGCCGCCTTGTCGATTTCAGTTGCCATATCCCCCAGATACGATTGGGTCAGCTGAAAATCCAGCAGCGTCTGATTGAACATGTTGCGCTCGCCGGCATGGCTCAATGCCTCCTGCAGTGCACGACGCGCGAAACCAGTGGCCGCTGCGGCAACCGAACTGCGGAAAATATCCAGCGTACGCATCGCCAGCTTAAAGCCTTCGTTCAGATTACCCAGCATGCGGTCCGCGGGAATCCGGCATTGCTCAAACCGCAAGGTGGCCAATGGATGCGGCGACATGGTGCGGATGTTCTCTTCAATGTGCAGGCCGGGCGTATCGGCATCCACAACGAACGCGCTGATTCCGCGGGCGCCCAGCCCCTGCCCCGTACGCACGAAGACCGTATAAAAATCGGCAATGCCGCCATTGGAGATCCACGTTTTACGGCCCGTCAGCACGTACTCATCGCCCTTGGCCTCGGCCCGGCACGACAGCGCGGCCACATCAGAGCCCGCCTCCGGCTCGGACAAGGCAAAAGCGGCGATCGCCTGTCCGCTACTCACTTTAGGCAGATAGGCATTCTGAAGCGCGGGACTGCCGCCCAGACTGATCGCACCGGACCCCAGCCCCTGCATTGCAAATGAAAAGTCAGCCAACGCATCGTAGCGCGCCAGCGTCTCGCGCAAGATGCACAGCGAGCGGGAGTCCAGATTCTGCCGGGCCCCGCCCCATATACCGTTTTCTCCGGCAGGCACACAATATTTAAGCCAGCCTGCCTTGCCCAAGGCGGCCACGCGTTCACGACACGCGCTAAAGTCATCGGTGTGGTCAAGCCCCTGTAAATTGTCCTGACACCAGCGGTCCAGCGTCTGCCCAAGGGTCCGGTGAGATTCGTCAAAAAACGGCCAGTCAAACATTGCATTCATCATCGTTGCGAATTCGTCTTGGAAAGTAAATTATTGCTTGAGCGCTGCCGCAGCAGGCCCCCATTGCACCGCGGTATTGTCAATATGACGGGCAAAATCGCCTGCGTTGCGGTAATCGATCATCAGCCCGAACTGATTCGCGCAATTTTTAAACGCGGTGGTGGACATGGCATGGTGAAACGCATCGTCAAGTTTACGCACGATGGCCGGATCCATGCCCTTGGGGCCGACCAGCCCGAAGATACTGGGAGCAACAATATCGAAGCCCGCCTCCTGCATGGTGGGCGCCTGGTTGAATTCATCAATGCGTTTATTGGTAAAAACAGCGAGCAGGCGCAAGCGCTTATCGCGCACATAAGGCGCCCATTCGGCCGTTTGCGTCATGAAATCGACATCGCCCCGGATCAGCCCGGTGGACGCTTCGATGCCGCTTTTATAAGGCGTATGAATCCATTGCCCGCCGGTGATTTCACCCAGTTTTTCCATGGCCAGGTGCTGTGGCGTGCCCACCCCTGCGGTGCTATAAGTCATGGATTTTTTCCTGGCGGCGGTGATCAGATCATCAATATTGTGATATGACGAATCCGCCCGTACCAGCACCCCTACCTGGTACTGTGCCATCATCGCGATGGGCGTCAAATCCTTGCGTACATCATAGGAAATATTTTTTACAAGAAACTGGTTCAGGACCGCGCCCGTAGACAGGGCTGCCAGCGTGTACCCGTCCGGTTTCTGCCGTGCGATGTAAGAGATCGATAGCGAGGAGCCTGCCCCGGGCTTGTTTTCCACAACGATAGATTGACCCAGCTTTTCTGCCGCGCCCTGCGCCAGCGCACGGAAACACATATCGGTTCCGCCGCCTGCCCCATAACCCACGACAAGCTGAATTGGTTTATCGGGATAGGCATCGTTCTTTCCAGCTCCTGTCGCGGCAGGCACAAACAGCAGTCCGGCAACGGCAAGCATATTCGCGGCCACAACTGAAATCATGTTCACTTTCATAAATAGTCTCCAATGTCGATCGCTTCGTATGGCGATTCTGCAAAAGCGCACTGCGAAAAACTTAATATATTAATAGTCTATACTTCTAGACGTATAGAAATATAGCTAGTATTAACCCTGATTAAAAACCGCAAGTAAACGCTAACTGTGTCTGTCGACTGGCGAAATGGCAGGGGACGCCCGCGGTCATACCTCCTTGCAGCACGGGTGGCAGCGAACCATCGCCCGTTATTGCGAGGGCGACCGGGCTTCCGTTAATATGTCATTGGCGTCTTTGGTCGCATTGACGTCATTGGTTCAGTTAACGAATATGGAGATGACCTGTGTTATCCACCTTTAAGCGGATATTGGCAATAAGCTCGATTTGCAGTGTTGGTATTCTCTCGAATACTGCTTCTGCGCAACCGGCACATAAGTTTGCAAGCGCTTATTCCTTTGATGAAACGGTATCAAGGCTGGAGCGTGGGATAAAGGAAAAAGGAATGACGATTTTCACCGTCATTGATCATGCCCAGGCTGCAAAACAGGCAGGTCTTACCATGCCGCCGACCAAGGTGATTATTTTTGGCAATCCCAAGGCCGGAACACCACTTATGGTGAAACATCCCACCTTGGCGCTGGACCTGCCGTTAAGAGTCCTGGTGAATCAGGATAAGGACGGGGTGAATGTGATGATGCATTCTTATCAAACATCGTTTAATAATCTGCAATTGCCAGCCGAAGATGGCAAGGCGCTGGGAACGGCAGAGACGTTAGTGCAAAAACTGGTCAGCAAGCGATAGATATTGCTCTTTTTTGAAAGAGCCAACATGCGATCGTCAGGCAATACTCCCTAAGTACTGCTGCTAGCAAACATCACTATTCAGGCCTTACCATATACGGGATGACGCCTGCTGAGCGCCAGGCAGGCCTGGCGCGTTTCCTACACATTTGCAATAAGTCCGCCGTCCACTCTAACAATGGATCCGGTAATGTATGACGCCTGGCAACTGGCCAGAAACGCAGCGGCCGCGCCGTATTCGGCAGGAACACCGTAACGCCTGACCGGTATGGTGGCCACGCTTTCCCGCAAGACAGTATCGTAGCTGCGAGCCTCACGTTCCGCTTTCGCCTTGTCCAGTGCAACAATGCGTTCAGTAGCGATGCGCCCCGGCACCAAGATGTTAGCAGTAATACCGTTTGGCCCGACTTCGCGCGCCAGCGTTTTCGACCACCCTACCAGAGCACTACGCAACGAGTTGGATAAGCCCAGATCAGGAATTGGCGCGACCACGCCTG
>DATGQC010000454.1:0-10826 GCA_035304425.1 Advenella sp. | reverse complement strand
CGTGCCTTATAAGGGCAGCGCACCGATTCTGGCCGATTTGCTCAGTGGCCGGGTTTCCATGGTCTTTGACCCGATCCTGGTGCCCATGAGTTACGTCAAGGAAGGCAAGTTGAACGCACTGGCCATTACATCGGCCAAACGCTGGGAGGGTGAAGATGACATCCCCACCATGGAAGAAGCGGGCTACAAAGGCTTTGTCATGAACTCGTGGACTTCGCTCATGGCGCCCAAGGGCACGCCTCAGCAGATCGTGGATCGCGTCTCATCCGAGCTTGCCGAAATCGTCAAAGACCCCGATGTGAAGGAAAAATTCAGGACCGCAGGTTTTGTACCGGTGGGCGGCTCTGCCGCAGAACTGAGCGAACTGATTAAACGGGATTCCGCGCTGTACGAAAAAATCATCAAGGAAAATAATATTACAGTGCAATAACGTGGCAATCCGTCGGGCAAGGCAACTGCACGCCGGCTGACCTGAGATAAATTGCACCGCCGAAAGTCGGGCTGAACGCCCGCTTCGGGCGGTGTTTTTTTATCAGCCGCATCGTGGGCTTTAAGCGGGTGTTAGTAAAACGTGACGCGCCCTGCAATGCAGTCAAACAGCGACATTGACGCACTGCACGGGCGGCTGGGCGGGGTAAGCATGCCGCCGCGCTCAGGGTAAACCCCGACTTGTTGTATTGCTGCAGGCGATTATCATATGCAGTGTCGACATACGTGTTTGCAGGAGAGTTCAGCCCTGCTGGCGCCGACGGAGCAACCACCCCGGAAACTCTCAGGCAAAAGGACTGTAAACAACGCGACACTCTGGAGAGAGGCGCATGCGCCCACCGAAGGGGAACCGGGTTCGTGCAAACCGGTGAAACTCTCAGGTACCGTGACAGATGGGGTATGCAGATCATGTGATTTGCATCACCACTATCGGAGACGTTCATGTCACGTGTCGCCATCATCGGCGCCGGCATTACCGGCATCACTACCGCTTATACCCTGGCCAAACTCGGCTATTCAGTCACGGTCATAGACAAAAACCGGGACGCTGCCATGGAAACCTCGTTCGCCAACGGCGGGCAGCTTTCGGCAAGCAATGCAGAAGTCTGGAACAGCACCGCCACCGTCATGAAAGGGCTGCGGTGGATCGGCAAACGCAACGCGCCCCTGCTGCTCAATCCGGCATTCAGCTGGCATAAATACAGCTGGCTTGCTGCATTCATTCGCAACATCCCCAACCACAAGACCAATACCACCGAAACCACCCGGCTGGCCATTGAAGCACGGCGCCATTTGTATGCCATGGCAGAACAGGAGAATATCGATTTTGATCTGGAACGCCGGGGCATACTGCACATTTATTATGACAAAGACAGCTTTGACAAAGCCGTCAAAACCAATGCGCTGCTACAAGCCGGCGGGCTGGAACGCCACGCAGTCACACGCGATGAAGCCCGGTCCATTGAACCGACATTGACGGCAAACTTCTTCGCCGGGTTATACACTCCCTCCGATGCCACGGGCGACATTCACAAGTTCACCAACGGGCTGGCGGCCGCATGCCGTCGGCTGGGCGTGCGTTTTGTCATGGATACATCAGTCACGCGCATCGTCAGCGATCGGCAGCAACACCAGATTTTTCATCAGCGTTACGACAGTGACGAGTCCGCCTATCTGGAAGCTGAGAATATCGTCGTTTGCGCCGGTACGGGCAGCCGGGCCATCGCCCGGATGCTGGGCGACACCATGAATGTCTATCCGGTCAAAGGTTATTCCATCAGCGTCCATCTGGACGATGCCACCAGCCTGGCCGCCACGCCGCGGGTCAGCCTGCTGGACGAAGACGCCAAAATCGTTACCAGCTTTCTGGGTGATCGTTTCCGGGTGGCCGGTACGGCCGAATTCAACGGGTTTAACAAGGACATTCGCGCCGACCGGGTTCAGCCGCTGATTGACTGGACCCGTCGTCTGTTTCCCGACATTGCCACCCGGCGCGTGGTGCCATGGTGCGGCCTGCGCCCGATGATGCCCGATATGATGCCGCGCGTTTGCCGCGGGCGCAAACCCGGCATTTTCTATAACACCGGCCACGGACACCTGGGCTGGACCTTGTCTGCCATTACCGCCCAGATGCTGGGCGAACTGGTGCAAGCATCGACGCACAATCCCACATTGCAGCCGGCGTATTGATGCACGTGAGCGAGCGATATGCAGCACTCCCGAACGTGCATATCGCCCGCCGCCGTTACACCAGAATTTTCTCCAGAAAATCACGGGCCCGGTCACTTTGCGGGCGGGTAAAGAAGGCATCCTTATCTGATTTTTCAACAATCGAACCCGCGTCCATAAAGACCACCTTGTCGGCAACCTGTCTGGCAAATCCCATTTCATGCGTCACACACAGCATGGTCATGCCTTCCCTGGCCAGCTCCACCATGACGTCCAGTACCTCGTTGACCATCTCCGGGTCCAGGGCCGAGGTCGGCTCGTCAAAGAGCATGACTTCCGGATCCATGCACAGGGCGCGCGCGATCGCCACGCGTTGCTGTTGTCCGCCCGAAAGCTGGCCGGGATGCTTGCCGGCATGCGCTTGCAGCCCCACCCGATTGAGCAGCGCACTGGCTTTCTCTCTGGCTTCGGCGCTGGAGCGTCCCAGGACCTTTTCCTGCGCAATGGTCAGATTTTCCAATACGGTCAGATGGGGAAACAGTTCGAAATGCTGAAAGACCATGCCGATGCGGGTGCGCAACAAATTCATATCCGAGCCGTTGGCGCGGATCAGGTGTTCTTTGAAATAGATCTCTCCTTCCTGATAGGGCTCCAGCCCATTGATGGTTTTGATCAGCGTGGATTTACCCGAGCCGGACGGCCCGCAAAACACCACGACCTCGCCTTTGCTGACCGTTACACTGCAATCTTTCAGCGCCTGAAACTTGCCATACCATTTAGACACATTCCTAAGTTCAATCATACTTCACTCTTTTTCTGGACGAATTTGACAATTATTGTGGCCACCGAGCAAATGACCCAATAGGTCACGCCCGCAAACAGCAGCATTTGAATCAGCGTGCCATCACGTTCACCCACGCTTTTGGCCCGACTGAAGAAGTCGCCCAGCGCGATGACATAAACCAGCGAGGTATCCTGGAAGATCACAATGCACTGCGTCAGGGTAATCGGCAGCATTTTGCGCAAGGCCTGCGGCAGAATGATCAGGCGCATCGACTGCGCCCAGTTCATGCCCAGCGCCTTGGCCGCATTGAATTGCCCCGCCGGCAGACTTTGAATGCCGGCACGAATGATTTCACAGAAAAATGCCGCTTCCAGCAGGGAGAACGCCACCATCGCAGAAATCAGTCGAATATCTACGCTGGGAGAAATGTTCAATACGGATTTCAGCACCTGGGGCACAATCAGAAAAAACCACAGCAACAGCATCACAAGCGGGATAGAACGAAACAGCGAAACGTATGTCTTTGCCAGCCAGTTCAGAGCCGGCGCCCTGACAACGCTCATTGCGGCAAGCACCACCCCCAGCCCCAGGCCGGCCACAATGGCGACGGCCGTGACCTGGAGCGTGAGCCACATGCCGGTCATCAATAAGCCACGCGACTGCACAATCATGTTCCAGTCAATATCAAACATTTCAGTCTCCCAGTAAGCCAGGAATATGACTTCGGTTTTTGATGAACCCCATCAACCGGATAATCACAAAATTGATCAGCATATACGCCAGCGTGACGCAGATGAACGACTCATAAGGCTGCGCCGTATAGTCCACCAGTTGACGAGCCTGCCCGGACAGCTCCAGTAAGCCGATCGTGGATGCGACTGCCGAGTTTTTCGAAATGATCAGAAATTCCGACGTCAGCGGCGGAATAATGGTGCGATAGGTGACGGGCATGAGGATATAGCGGTAGGTCTGAAACAATGTAAATCCCAGCGCCAGCCCGGCGCTTTTCTGGCCCCGCGGCAAGCCCTGTATGCCCGCGCGTATCTGCTCGCAGATACGCGATCCCGTGTACACGCCAAGCGACAATACCGAAACCACAAAAAACTGCACCGAGGGATCCAGATTTTTGATCCAGTTCCCGGCTGATGCCGGCAACATTTCAGGCACGACAAAATACCAGATGAAAAACTGGACGATCAGCGGCACGTTCCGGAATACCGACACATAGGCAGTACCGATAAATGCCAGCGGCTTGTTGGGTAGGGTGCGCATCACGCCGAATACGGAGCCCAGCAGCAGCGCCAGTATCCAGGCAAAAACCGTCAGAAGAACGGTGTTGACCAGACCGATGCCCAGCCACCCCAGATAGGTTGTGTTTTCACCGGTGGCCACCTGCTCAAGCAGAAAGCCCCAGTTCCATTTGTAATCCATTGATAACACCACGATAGAACGCGGTCAGGCCGCGTGATTCATTGCAAAAAAACAGCAGCCGGTTTCAGGACGCTGGCTTATCGCTGGGCTGAGCGAACAATTTTTTCATCCCCTCAGACATTTCAAATTCCAGATTGATATTTTTTGGCGGGATGGGCGTCTCAAACCATTTATGATAAATCTGCGTCGCCTTGCCTGATTGTTCAGCCTCGGCAATCACTTCATCCAGCACCTTCTTGATGCCCGCATCGTCTTTGCGCACCATACAGCCATAGGACTCATAGGATTGGGGTGTGCCGGTAATCACATAATCATGCGGATTGGCGATTTTTGCCCGCTCGCCGGCAAGCAGCGCATCGTCCATCATCATGGCTTTGGCGCGCCCGGTAGACAGCGTCAGGAAAGATTCGCTGTGGTCCTTGGCGCTGATGATGCGCATGCCCAGTTTCTTTTCCACATTCAGTTTGCGCAACAGAATCTCCGAAGTCGTGCCGGCGCCCACCACCACGGTCTGGTCTTTCAAATCTGCAAAATCCCTGATCCCGGAATCTTTCCTGGCCAGCAATCGGGTGCCAACCTGGAAAATGCTATTCGAAAAAGTGACCTGTTTACCGCGTGATTCATTGTTGGTCGTCGTGGTGCATTCAAAATCGATCGTGCCGTTTTGCAGCAGCGAAATGCGATTCTGCGAGGTGATCGGAATCATTCGCACTTTAAGCTCCGGATTGGCGATCACGGTCTTGATTTTGTCCAGGATAAGCTGGGTAAAATCCATGGAATAGCCGATTGGCTTCTGGTTCGAATCGTAATAGGAAAACGGAATGGACGCTTCGCGATAACCCACCACGACCACGCCATCGTCCTTGATTTTCTTCAGTGTTCCGTCCAATGGCTCCTGCGCGCCCGCCAGGCTTGCAAAAGAGCCCGACACAATGCCTGCAACGGCAATACTGATGACTGTTTTAACCTGCTTGACCAATGTGCTCATGACTTGCTCCTTGTTCTGATTTGGAATTAACCTACGATATGGGATACATCAATGACATACAGCTGCCGCTCGGATTCGTGTACTGAATCGATGCAGACCTGCCGGCCGTCGCGGCGCCAGCGCGGATGCAGGTCACAGCGGTTGACCTTCTTCAGTACCGGATCCGTATAAAAACTACCCAGCTTATGACAGACGCCATTATCCATGTCGAACAGGATCAGCAGGCGTTCATTGGTTTCCGAATCGGGATAAGTGTCGCTCAGCAGCCAGCGCTTATTAACCGGGGAATACGTCATATGGCCATTTTCTGTCAGGATATCTCTGCCCACCACTTGCACCGTTGGCTCATCCTCGTCCCGGTAAAGATGGTAATGGATCTCTCCCTGGTGCGGGCTCCAGACAATGATTCGCTGGTCATCACACCATAAGGGATGCGATATCTGGTACTCCGATTTCTCATAATCGAACGTGCCCACCGCATTCGGATCGAAATCTGCCGCCAGTTGCGGCAATGGATGATCGGAATCCTCCAGCAGGCGCAGATTGGATCCGTCCGGGTCCATGGTAATGAGCCGGTGCAGAAAACAGGTTTCATCTTCTACCCGTTCGGTCCAGCGATGCAGGAACAGCACTCGACTGGAAGACGGGTTGATTTCCACGTGGGAGATCCAGTGGATGGCTTTCTCCATGGATTGAACCGGATGAAACCGGCTCAACTGCAATAGGCTGACGACCAGCCGGTAGTCGCCTGTGTCCAGATCCAGATGGTAAATGCCATCATCGGCGGGCGCCAAGGGAACAGCCGGCGGGTTACGCTCCCAGTAGCCGATGGTTTCGTGCGTGATAAACAGTCGGCTGTAATTGATACCCAGCGCATAGCGGCTGTTGGGTGCGGCAACGGTAATGGGTACGGGAAAATGGGTTTTTTCTCCGGTATCCACATTGCAAACGGTCGACTGGAACCCGGGATAAGGGCCGGTCGCGGTGATCGCACGGGTATTGTAAATGCAATAACTGCCCTCCCGTCCGTCCAGCCATTGCAATTGGCATCCCATCTGCCAGTTCCAGGTCGTGGTCGTGTCGATCGACACGAAGTTTTCATTGTCTGCAAGATCGAAATAGCCCACTTCGGCGCTCAGATCGGGCGCCAATTGGGCTGTCATGAAAGGCACGCGGTTAGCCAGCAGGCGGGTGCCCGATTTATCCCAGTTCGATTTGTTGTAATAGCCAAAGAAATGATGCATGCCATCGTGGCCGACGCGCCGGCATGGCGCAATGCTGGATATATATTTTGTGTGGTCCATAGCTCAATAAAGACGGAAAACAGGTCATTCGTAAACCGTCAGACTAAGGCCAGCCGGACATACATTCAAATTCTTTTTTGCACGATTCCTATTCAATATTGATATACTTACGAGGGTACACCCCCTTTTTGTACGGGATACTCCTAATGAGCAAATCACTCAATTTCCAGCAATTGATGGCCTTTCGGGCGGTCATGCAAACCGGCACGACCACGGCGGCCGCGCAAATGCTCAACACGACCCAGCCGTCCATCAGCCGGCGGCTGCAGGAATTGCAGGCGTCAACACAATTGAAATTGTTTGAACTGCACGGTGGCAGATTGCGTCCGACCAGTGAAGGCCGGTTGTTGCACAAAACGATTGAGCGGTATTTTGACGGGCTCGAAAGAATAGAAACCGTCGTCGACTCCATGCGCAAGGCCGGTGTGGGCACGCTGCGAATCGGTTGCACACCCACGCTGGGCATTGGCCTGCTGCCTCTGGTGATTGCGCAGCTGCTTAAAAAATTCCCGAAAACCCATATCAGCCTGGAGACCGCCGGCACACCCCAGTTATCGAATTTTCTGCAGCAGGACCTGCTGGACGTGGTTCTGACCACCGGGCGGATTGAAGATAATGAACTCGACAGCGAGGTGCTGATCAGCACCTCTGCCGTTTGCGTACTGCCGCTGGACCATCGCCTGAAACATGCAGACCGTATCAATCTGGAGACCATCAAAAGTCAGAAGATCATATCGCTGAGCGACTCGGACGAGCTCACGCAGAAGATTAAGCATTTTCTGCATTCCCATCATATTTCCCATGATTTTATTATCGAGACGCCTTCGTCAATTACCGTATGCGCGCTGGTTGCCGCCGGCACCGGTATCGGGATCGTGAATCCCTATGTCGCAACCACATTTGAAGGGCAACTGCTGATCAAGCCTTTTCATCCGCAGATTGCAACCCCCGTGCAACTGGTGCTGCCAACGCATACTGCCCCATCCTTGCTGACCAATCATCTGATCGATATTTTGCGGGCGCATATCCAGCGCCTTAAATTCAGCTGACACGACCGCAGATCCGGCGCAGGACACAGCGGCAACCAACATGCAGCGCCTCGGAGATGGGTCGAATGTCATGTCGAAAGCCTGGCGGACTATGCGGAGGAATGGATTGAGTCGGGCCAGAGCATGGCGCAGCCCGGGAGCCGGGTATCGATCCAAGCCGAATGTCACCGCGGTGGCGATGACATTCCTGGTAATAACACGCCACCCATTTGAGCTGACCGTGGCCGCCGCTTTACAGCATTAAAGCCGGGCGGCACAGTACAGACAACCGCCCGGCACGACGCATCCTGGCCGTATTTTTAAAATGCCGTTTAATTTACCGATACATTTGAGGTTTTGATGACCTGGGCCCACTTAGCCGTCTCGCTCTGGATGAACTTGGCGAAGTCTTCTGGTGTGCCGCCGGCAGACTGCCCGCCTGTACTTTCAAAGGCTTTTTGCACTTCGGGCTTTTTCAGAATATTGTTAAACGCCGTATTCAGTTTGCTGATAATTGCTTCGGGAGTACCGGCAGGCGCAATCACGCCCTGCCAATTGTAAGACTCGAAGCCCTTGAGGCCCGCTTCCTGCATGGTAGGCACATCGGGCAACAAAGGCAGGCGCTTGGCGCTGGTAACCGCCAGCGGGTGCACTTTTTTGGACTGGATGGCCGGCATGGCTGCGTAACCCATTTCAAACATCATATCGATGTGGCCCGCCATCAGGTCGCTGCCGGCCGGCGCGCCGCCCTTGTATGGAACGTGTGTCAGCTCGATCTGGGCATCGGTCGCAAACAATTCTCCGGACAGATGGTGGGCGCCGCCGACGCCGGAAGAACCGAAGGTAAGCTTACCGGGTTCTTTTTTGGCCAAGGCAATCAGATCTGCGACAGATTTGACGTTCAATTTATTGTTGACGCTCAGGATCAGCGGACTTTCTTCGATCAGCACCACCGGCGCCAGGTCTTTGGCCACATCATATTTCACATTCTTTGGCATCAGCGTCGGGTTGACCGACAGCGGCGCCAGATTGCCGCTGCCGATTGTATAGCCGTCAGGCTTGGCGCGCGCAATGTAGTCTGTTCCGATGACGCCGCCGGCGCCGGCCTTGTTCTCTACCACGACGTTGGCCTTGAGTTCTTTGCCCAGCTCTTCGGCAAGCAGTCGCATACGGGTATCGGCAAAGCCGCCTGCAGCGTAGGGAACAATAAACGTAATCGGCTTGGCGGGCCAGTTGTCCTGGGCTGCGGCGCTGGCCGACACGCCCAGCGCGCCGCTGGCTGCCAGAATCGTACTAATGGTCAGTTTCTTGAAATTTTTCATCGTGTTTCCTTGAACGAGATCGCTAATTAATATCATAATTTGCAAAGGCGTCTTGCGCCTTCTTCCAAAGTAGCGTCATCCTTTGAGAACGACAGGCGGATGACGCCCAGGTCGGTTCCATCGGAATAAAACGCCGAGACGGGGATGGTTGCCACGCCAAATTCTTCAATCAACTTGCGTACCAATTGGACGTCGGATAGATAACTGAAGTGATTGAAGCGGGCCAGCATGAAAAAACCGCCCTTGCTTGGCAGCAGCTCGAATTTCGACGCTTTGAGCGCATGAGCCAGCAGGTCGCGCTTTTCCTGGTAGATGGTCGACAAGTTCAGATAATGATTGGGCGTCTCCATCATCGCTGCCAGTGCATACTGCATGGGCGTATCGGCGCAGTACATGAGAAACTGATGAATCTTGCGTATTTCAGCCATGATTGCCGCGGGTGCGACGCAATAGCCGATGCGCCATCCGGTCACATGAAACGTCTTGCCGAAAGAGGTCACCACCACTGCCTGCTCGCGCAACCCGTCGTACCGGGACATGCTGCGATGAATGTCCTGGTCAAATACCACGTGCTCGTATACCTCGTCGGACAGAATCACAATATTGGTGTCCGTCACGATTTCCTGCAGGGCGGCGATATCGGCGTCCGAGAGCACGGCGCCGCTGGGATTATGCGGCGAATTGAGGATAATCATGCGCGTACGGTCGTTGACGGCACCGCGCACCGCATCCCAGTCTATACCGTAGCCGGGCGCCAGCAGCTTGATGCCTACCGGCACGGCCCCTTGCAGTTTGACGATTGGCGCGTAGCTGTCAAAACTCGGTTCAAAATAGATCACTTCATCGCCCGGATGGACCAGTGCAGCAATAGCACAGTACAGTGCTTCGCTGGCGCTGCCCATGACCGTCACTTCGTTGAGCTCATCATAGCTATGGCCGTACAGCAGCTGGATTTTCTCAGCAATTTTGTTGCGCAATGGCTCAATGCCGATCATGGGAGAATATTGGTTGTGCCCTTCGGACATGGCGTCGATCGCATGATCGATCAGCTCGGGCGCACACGGGAAATTGGGCGCGCCCTGCGCCAGATTGATGGCCTGATGACGCTCGGCAAGATCACCGATGACGCTGAATACAGTGGTGCCCACGGCGGGCAGCTTCGAACGGATCTGCATGATCGTTACCTGATATACGGAATGAAAAAAACCGGCCGCCCGGGCCGGTTGCACGTGTTGCGCTATAGACCTATTTGGCGACCCAGTCGGCGTTGAAATATTTTTGGGTAAGTTTGCTTATCGTACCATCTTTCTTGAGCGCATTAATCGCACCGTCCAGGCGATTTTTAAGTTCATCATTGCCCTTGCGTAAGCCGAAGCCGGTGCCAACGCCCAATACCGAGGTATCGTCAAGCGGCGCCCCCGTAATCTCGTAGTTTTCGCCTGCGGGTTTGTCCAGAAAAGCGCTCACCGCACTAGGTGTTTTCTGCACAGCCGCCTGGATGCGATTGCTTTGCAGATCCTGATAGATCTGGTCCTGGGACGCGTATGAGACGATTTTTACTCCCTTGGGCGCCCAGTGCTTCTTGACAAAAGCTTCCTGCGCCGACCCCTGCAACACCCCGACAACGGTGGCTTTCAGGCTTTCCGGCGTGGCCTGCAGGCCCGAGCCTTTTTTGGCGATCAGCTGGCTTGGGACGTCGTAAATGGGCACGGTAAAGTCGATGACCTTTTGACGCGGCTCGGTAATATTCATTGCGGAGTTGATGTAATCAAATTTACGCGCATTCAGCGCGGGGATCAACCCGTCAAAACT
>DATGQC010000453.1:0-2726 GCA_035304425.1 Advenella sp. | reverse complement strand
AGCGCGCCGTCCTCCATTAACTTTGTACGCTCGCACAAACTCAAGGCATTGGGTGTGACCTCAAAGCACCGATCCGAAGTGACACCGGAGCTGCCCACCATGGAAGAATCCGGGCTGAAGGGCTTTGACATCACCACATGGTACGGCGTCTGGGCGCCTGCCAATACGCCGCAGGATATCGTCGCGCACATCAATCAGGCAATCAACAAGACACTGGCAGATCCGGACGTCCGCGCCAAGCTCTTGCAGGCGGGAGCCGACTCAATGGGTGGCTCGCAGCAGGCCTTTGCGACTTTCTGCCAGACCGAATCCGATCGCTACGGGGCGATCGTAAAAGCGGCCCGGATCTCCCCGCAATCCTGACAGCTAAAGGACGAAATACATGACCAGGCACGCCACGCTTTTGATTCTCGGTTCCGGCCCGGCCGGCTACAGCGCAGCTATCTATGCCGCTCGCGCCAACCTTCGCCCGGTATTGATAACCGGCCAGGCGCAGGGCGGTCAGTTGATGACCACGACAGACGTGGAGAACTGGCCGGGGTATGCGGCGGGCATACAAGGTCCCGGATTGATGCAAAACCTGCAGGAGCATGCGGAGCGCTTCGATACCGAGATGATTGCCGATCATATAGTTCAGGCGGATCTGTCCGTGCGCCCGTTCCGGCTGACCGGCGAGCGCGGGCAGGTTTACACATGTGATTCACTGATCATTGCGACCGGGGCATCGGCGCAATATCTTGGATTGGCGAGCGAGCTGCAGTACATGGGACGGGGCGTGTCGGGTTGCGCGGTCTGCGACGGGTTTTTCTACCGCAATCAGGATGTCATGGTGGTCGGAGGGGGTAATACTGCCGTGGAAGAGGCCTTGTATCTGTCCAAACTCTGCCGCAGCGTGACGCTGGTGCATCGACGCGACACGTTCAGGGCAGAACCCATCCTGGTCAATAGATTGATGAGCCAGCAGGCAAGCGGTATCGTTCGATTGAAACTGTGCTGCGAACTGGATGAGGTTGTTGGCGATGCCAGCGGTGTCGCTGGCGCTCGGCTGCGCCATATGCGAACCGGCACGACCGAGGAGCTCAAGGTAACGGGCGTGTTCATTGCCATCGGTCATAAACCCAATACTGATTTGTTTGACGGACAGCTTGCGATGAGCAATGGCTATATCCAGACTCAGGGTGGACAGCAGGGCTTGGTTACGCAGACGTCCATGCCGGGCGTCTTTGCGGCAGGCGATGTTCAGGACAGCATCTACCGACAGGCAATCACCAGCGCAGGGAGCGGCTGCATGGCGGCGCTGGATGCACAGCGCTGGTTGGAAAGCCAGGAACAGTTTGCGCGGTCTGCAGTGGAGGCGGTGGCGTTGTCCTGAAAATTGTCCTCTGATCCATTGTGCCGGCTAGACATCGTTGCATGGGTTTTCTTAATGGCACAGTCATTGAAGTGAATTATAGCAACGGTAGATTGTGCCAAAAGGCGGATGTCGATAGCGAATATGTTGCGATCCCTGACTGTACGCCGTCGTGATGCTTGGCTGGCAAAGTCGTTCGTAAGGCCTCTTGCGCAAAAAAATAACCCACCGAAGCGCTATCGCTTGGGTGGGTTTTGTCTGGAGTTAAGCGGTATTTAGAAAGATAAAAAATCGACAGACTGAAAATCCTTTTCTCTGTTTTTATGACAATGATTTATGTAACTATATATTATAAATAGTTAATAGGCATTATATTAAATCGATGCGGAATGTGAATTTGAAGGGATATGGTATTCACCATAGAGCTATTCTTACCAAGGCGACTTGGACAACAATTCATAGATCTTCTCCGGACTGAACAGTCGCCAGTTTTTGCCTCGAAGCCAGGGCTTCGAGATTTGCGTCAACTGGTTGCTACGCTAGCCAGATACGAACTCAGTGTCGCACTATGCTGCACGCCACGAGCGTTCCCAGCGGTACGCGGCAGTATATGCGCAGCGTAAAATACACTGCTGGCAAATTTGTCCGCATCAAATCTGTCACCGGATTTCTCAGTCATGTTCTGAAGCGCCACCAGCGCCGCGCGCGCCACGTTCCAACCGCAAAGCGCTTGCCCTGTCAGCATAAGATAGGGTACTGAACCCGCAAGCACGGCTTCCTTGTTACCTGCATGGGCGATCAGGTATTGCGTTGCCTCTCTCCATGCGCCGGCAGCGCTGGCCAGCTCATCGGCAATAATGCCAACCGCTACTTGATGCGCGGGGTCAGGCGAAAGGATTGTCTTCAATTGCGCAACACAATCATCGATATGAGCTAGCAGGCGGTTGACGACCGCGCCCTTGTCACCCAGTATTTTGCGTTGCAGCAGATCATTCGCCTGGATCGCTGTTGTTCCTTCGTAAATGGGCAGGATGCGTGCGTCCCGGTAATGCTGGGCTGCGCCGGTTTCTTCAATGAATCCCATTCCGCCATGAACTTGTACCCCCAGTGAAGTTACTTCAAGTGCTGTTTCTGTGCAATAGCCTTTGATTACCGGGATAAGGAATTCATATAAGGCCTGGTAAGAGGCTCGAGACACTGCGTCCGCATGATTTTCTGCCATGTCCCGATACGCGGCGCCAGTATAGGCAAGTGCACGCATAGCCTCGGTATGTGATTTCATAGTCATTAGCATGCGTTGGACATCTGGATGATAGATGATTGGTTCAGGCCCCTTCCCCTGTCCGTTGCCCTGGCCCTGCAGGCGCTCCTGGGC
>DATGQC010000452.1:0-8931 GCA_035304425.1 Advenella sp. | reverse complement strand
TCTGAAAACGATGTTGTTTCCGATATAGGTGATGACCGTGATGGGGTCGACAATGGCCAGGCAGTTGCCGGACTCCACGAACGAACACATGGTTTGCGACGTGTTGGTGTCAACGCTGGAGAAGACCTTGATGCCGTGGGAGACCAGCAAGAGGCCAAACGCCTGGCGGGTGTCCATGTCGTGGGAACCCAGTATCATGGTTTGCCCCTGTAGATCGGTGACATGGATCTCACTTTTCTGAGCCAGTGGATGGTTGCGCGGAATGGCGATTTTTGAATCCAGCGAGAACAGATGCTCGCCTAGCGGGCTGGGATACTCGCTGGACAGTATGACCATACCGAGATCACACTTGGCATTCTGCACCATGTCCATGATGGTGGTAGACGCATGGGTCGTCAGCTTGACCGACAGATCACTATGCGACTGCATGAAGTTGTGCAGCAGGAAAGGCAACGCTGCAGAAGCCAGACAGGGTGCAGCGGCAATATGGAACTGGCCCTTTTGTGCTTTCTGGATCTGGCTGGCTGCATAGGCGATTTCCTGAACGCCAACCAGACTACGTTCAACTTCCTTGAATAGTTCTTCTGCCTCGTGTGTTGGAAAAAGGCGACCCTGGCGACGCTCAAATAGTGGGAAACCGACAGAGGTTTCCAGATCCGATATCAAGCGTGTGGTGGCAGGTTGCGAGATGGAAAGAAACTCCGCTGCCTTCGTAACGGTACGGCTGATCATGAGGGCGCGAAATGCCTCGAGTTGTCTTAGTGTCATTGCCTGCTCGAACTTATAAAAAGCGATGAATCGTGCCAGGATGGCCCGGTCGGGACGATAAGTGTATTGGGGTATTGATGTATCGTAGCCCTAGGGATAATACTAATTCACCTAGGGTGAACACCTAGATCACGTCACTCGCGAGTGATGTGTATTCGTCGCGTCAAAGCAGATTTTTTTGTATTTTTCGATGCAAAAAAGACAGAGATCCATGGCGGTGATTCGCGCCGGCGATGCATATCGCGATAAAACGGCAACGGAAACATGCTCACATCACGGGCTTATCCTGTTGCGGACGCAGCCTGCACTGCAGTGTTTGCGCGCAAGCGGCATACCTTTTAACTGGCGGTGGCCGGCACGCCGGCCGGGCACGCAACAACGGCGGTTCACGCCCGTTGCGACTGCGCCTGCATCAGGCTCTCCTGCCACTGTCTGTTTTGTCAGTCCAATGTGATATGGGCTTGTTTGGCAACCGTACGCCATTTGCTTTCTTCTGCATCAACGAACGCTTGCAACGCCTGTGGCGTAGAGGCTTCAATATCCGCGCCCAGTGCTTGCAGCCGGCTGACGATTTCCGGATCTTTAAGTACTTTTGTGATCGCGGTGGACAATATGTTTATGATGTCGGCCGGTGTGCCTTTCGGCGCAAACACTGCGTTCCATTCATAGGATGAGAAATCCCGCAGTCCACTGTTCTTAAGCGTGGGAACGTTGGGAAGCAGTGCCGACGGCGTGTCCCCGCCGGTAGCCAGAACTTTCAGCTTGCCTGCCTTGATATGAGGCCACGATGAACCCAGACTGGCGAACATGATCGGCACCTGTCCCCCCATGACGTCGGTCATGGCTGGGCCTCCGCCCTTGTATGCTACGTGAGACAGATGTGTGCTGGCCTTAAGGTTGAACAGTTCTCCGGCCAAATGCTGCGCCGAGCCGGGTCCGGCAGACGCAAAGTGGGCAGGCTGGGCCGACTGTCCGGCTTTGATCACCTCGGCGACGTTTTCATACCCGCTTTGTGGATTGACTACCAGCACATTAGGCACTTTGAGCAGCAGGGAGACCGGTTCGAAGTCAGCTGCGCTGAACGACATTTTCTGGCGCAATGCAAAATTCTGTGCAAAGTTCGAGGCGTCCAGCATGATTGTGTAGCCATCCGGTTTGGCGCGAGCAACATAAGCGCCGCCAATCATGCCGCCGGCGCCCCCTTTGTTTTCGATCACTACGGTCTGGCCCAGCGCTTTGCCAAGACTGGGGCCGATCAGCCGGGCGACGGCGTCAACCGTACCGCCCGGCGGATAGGTTACGACCATTGTGACGGGTTTTTCAGGGTAGGCTGCGTGGGCAGCGCTGCCTAATGACAGTGCGAGCGCTGCCAGCATTGTTGTAGATAATTTCATATGTCATCTCCCTTGATGTTATAGAACGTCGCCGCCGTACGGTACAGAATATTCTGCTTGTCCTGCGGTCGCTGGATATGTTGCAGGACCCAGTTGAGGCTGTCGCTGAACCGATATTCGGTTTCATGCTGGGTATGAGGCCAGTCGCTTCCCCACATGAGTTTTTCTGATGAGAACCTGCGGATAAAAAGTGACAGCAGCCGATCAAGCGAGTCGGCCTGAGGTTGCCTGAAAATGCGGTAAATGGCCGAGACCTTGATAAAAAGCCTGTCATTATCGGCAAGCGATAAAAGATAGCTGAGCTGTTCTGTGTCAAATGGCCGATCCAGCGCGGGGCGGCCAAAGTGATCGACGACCAGAGCAATATCATTGGCGATGATGGGCGCAATGTAGTGTTGCAGCATTGACGATGGCGCATGCAGTTCGATGTGCATATTAAGCGTTTTGACATGTGCAAACAATTGCTGCCAGTGCGCCTGGTGCAAGTCTACAATGTCTGCGCCAAACAGATTCAGGCGTATGCCTCTGATGCGCCGGGCCTGCAATGCGGCCAGGGCTTCGATATCGCAGGCGGGATCCACCACGGCAACACCGACGCAACGGCCCGCTGATCTCTGAAGCGCCTCGAGCATATAGCTGTTATCTGTCCCGAGAAAACTGGGCTGAACCAGTACCCCATACGTGACTTGATGCTGGTCCAGTAATGCCTGGTAGTGCTCCAGCGTCGCGTCGTAGTTGGGCGCATAGCGACGCCCGGGCGCCAGTGGCAAACCCCTGGAGAAAACGTGTGCATGGCTATCAATAACAGCGTGCGTCATGATCATTCCCGATTGATATGAAGGCTATTCTAGAGAATGTGCGCATATTGATATATTATGCTTATGATAATTATTCATAACATAATGATATGGAAATAAGCCAGGTTAAATATTTTTTATCCGTTTTCGAACTCGGCTCCATCAGTAAATCTGCCGATGCGCTGGGCATGGCTCAGCCGGCCTTGAGTCAGTCGATTGCCCGTCTGGAAAAAAAGCTGGGCGTTCAGCTTTTTGTGCGCTCAAGACGCGGCGCGACGCCAACGGACGCTGCCCGGCTCATTTATGAAGATCTGAAAAAAGGCAGTTTTTATCTTGATCAGGTCAGCCACAAAGTGCAAATGGCCAGATCCGGTTTTAGCGGTAATTTGAATATCGGCATTGTGTCCTCGGCGCTGTTCAATATTCTGCCGATTGCGCTGCGAAAACTGAAGGCGGCGGCGCCACAGTTGCATGTAACGTTGCTGGAACTCAGTAACGAGGAACAGGTCAGCAAGATGCACGATGGCAGCCTGGACATAGCGCTGGTGCATTCGCCGGTCAATCTGGAGGGGCGGGTTCATCAGTTGACCATATGTCGCGAAAAACTCATTGCCGCCATACCGGAAAGCGCCGTGACGTACAGGAAGGACCGTATCCAGCTGGCGGAAATCGCGCGCCACGGACTGGTACTGTATCCGGCTTCGCAATTGCCGGTTTTGCATATGGATATTCTGAACGCCTTCGCCGGATCAGGTCTTACGGTAAGCGTCAATCAGTACGCCAACCGGACCCTGACGGTGCTTGCCTGCGTCGCTGCGGGCCTGGGGGTCGGGCTGTTGCCGAACTGGATCAGGTCTATCGGGTTTGATGGCGTGCGTTTCTGCGATGTGGCCGAAAATGTATTGCCGGACCTGGACCTGGTGGCGTTGTTCACGGCGAAGCATCAGCCTATTGTGCGCGCTATGTTCGGCGAACTCAGCGACAGGGCAGGTCGTTGATGCCTGCATGGCGGCCGGCAAGCTGTGACGGCAGGGACAGACGGCCCAGGGCGTCGCGTCTGAGGCCGTCCATGCATGTCATCTGCCCCTTGGCCGGACAACCGGCGTTAATAGGGACAGGTGACAACAGCGTGGCGTTAAGCGGCTTTGCGCAGCCTGCGCAAAACCATGGGCGCCAGCAGAAACAGCGCAGATATGCTTAGAATGACAATTGAAATTGGCGTTTCCACCAGCACGGCGGGGTTGCCCTGGGCTGCCGCCAATGCCGTACGCAGCTGGTTCTCGGCCATCGGCCCCAGGATCAGGCCGATCAGGATAGGGGCAATGGGAAAGTCGTAGACCCGCATGACATAACCCATCAGACCCACAACCACCATGCAGGCAAGATCAAAGGTCGATCCTGATACGCCCCAAATGCCGATCATGGCAAACACCAGAATGCCGGCGTATAGCTGCGGCTTCGGGATCAGCAGCAATTTGACCCACATGCCGACCAGCGGCAGATTCAGAATCAGCAGCATAACGTTGCCAATGTACAGCGAGGCAATCAGCCCCCAGATCAGCTCCGGATTGGAGGTAAACAGAAACGGGCCGGGTTGCAGTCCGAAGTTCTGGAACGCCGCCAGTAAAATAGCCGCGGTGGCTGACGTTGGCAGCCCCAGTGTCAGCAGGGGCACAAGCACCCCTGCGGCCGCGGCATTGTTCGCCGCTTCGGGGCCGGCAACGCCTTCAATGGCGCCGACGGTGCCGAATTCTTCTTTCTTTTTGCATAGTTTCTTTTCCAGCGTATAGGACAGCATGGTCGGAATCTCGGAACCGCCGCCGGGCAGCGCGCCCATGGGAAAGCCAATAGCGGTGCCGCGCAGCCAGGGCATGAGGGAGCGCTTCCATTCTTCTTTGGTCATCCACACGCCGCCCTTGATCGGCAGCACGTCGTCGCTTTGGTGCCGGTAGCGGCTGGCGACATAAATAATTTCACCGATCGCAAACAGCGACACCAGCACCACAGTGAGCTCCATCCCATCAAGCAGTGCACTGGCGCCAAATGTCATGCGCGGCTGCCCGGTCATCTTGTCGATGCCGATGACCCCCAGCGCCAGACCGATGAACAGGGAAATAAAGCCGCGAACCCGCGAGGTTCCCATGACCACTGCGACGGAGGTGAACGCCAGTACGGTAAGCGCAAAATAGTCTGCCGGTTTGAAATAAAACGCCAGTTCGGCGATGGATGGCGCGGCAAAAGTCAGCAGAGCGGTGGCGATGGTGCCGGCGACGAAAGAGCCCACCGCCGCGGTGGCCAGCGCCGCAGCCCCGCGCCCGGAGCGCGCCATTTTGTTGCCCTCCAGCGCGGTCATCATGGAGCCGGCTTCGCCGGGTGTGTTGATCAGAATAGAGGTGGTGGAGCCGCCATACATGGCGCCGTAGAGCACGCCGGCGAACATGATGAAAGCCGAGACCGGCCCCACGGATACGGTGACTGGCAGCAGGAGGGCAATCGTCAGTGCCGGGCCGATGCCGGGCAGGATGCCAATGGCAGTGCCAAGCACAGAGCCGACCAGCGCCCAGAAAAGATTCATGGGATGCAGGGCGACATCAAAGCCCTGCAGTAATAAACCGAAGGTATCCATTCAAAAGCCCGCCAGGGGTAGAAAACCGCCCAGTTGCAGACCCAGGCGCGAAAAAAGAAACCAGCATACCGTGCCCAGGATGGCGCCGGTAAGCAGGTCGATGACGATCTTGCTCGAGCCAAATGCGCGCGCCACCAGCATGAACGACACCATGGCCGTGATGGGCAGGCCCAGCGTTTCCATGGTCAGTGCCGGCACGATGGTGGCGGCAAGCGCGGTAAAGAATGCCCGCTTGTCCATGGGCAGGTTGCCGGCGGCGTTTTCCGCATCCTGCGCTTCGAAGCGTTCGCCTCGCGCTATCTGCAGCAACAGCAGGATGCCCAGCACCAGCAGGCCACCGCCGGCAATGGTGACAAACATACCCGGGCCGATCGCTGCGTATTGCGCTGTCGCAGGCAGGGTCGTTGTGGCGTACAGGCAGACACAACCCAGGATAATGACGGCAATGCCCAGCCACCACGGACGGGCGCCAGGCGTCGCAGCCTCCGGATCCGCCATGGTTGCGCCTGGTTGCGCGGGTGTTTCTTTATTTTGCAAGACCCGCGTCCTTCAGGATTTTGTTGATCCGATCGCTTTCTTCCTTGATGAAGCTGCCGAATGCGGGTCCGGCCAGGAAGAACTGATCCCAGCCCTGAGTGGCCATGGTTTGCTTCCAGGCATCGCTGTCATTGAGCTTGGTGAACCGCTCGACCCAGGTTTTGTAATTCTCTTCGGGCATATCGACTGAGCCCAGAATGCCACGCCAGTTTGCCAGTTCCACATCGTAGCCGGCTTCCTTGAAGGTGGGCGCGTCCAGCCCTTTCATGCGCTCTGCTGATGTAATGCCCAGTATTTTGACGCGGCCGGACTTGGCAAATTGCTGAAATTCTGAAATGCCCGAAATGCCTGCCTTGAGCGTGCCGTTGACAATACCGGTGACAGTATCGGCGCCGCCGGCCTGCGGAATGTAATTAAGCTTGTTAACCGGCGTACCGCTGGCCTGGGCCAGCAAGGCCAGGGCAATATGATCCACGCCACCGGCCGAGCCGCCACCTACCGGCGTACCACCAGGATTCTCTTTGAGCGCCTTGGCAAAATCGGCCAGCGTTTTGTAAGGCGAGTCCGGGCGTACTGCAAGTACCAGATATTCTGCAGTCAGGCGCGCCACTGGCTTGAATTTGGACAAATCGACCGGCGATTTGTTAAGCGTGATGGCGCCGACGGTAATGGCGCCAAATACCGCCAGGTTATCCGGTTTGCCGGTTGTGCCATTCTGGAATTCGGCCAGACCGATGGTGCCGCCGGCGCCCCCCTTGTTGGTGAAGTTGACGCTGCCGGTATAGATGCCGGCCTTGTTCATGGCCGCGAAGGCTTGTCGGCCTGTTCCATCCCAGCCTCCGCCGGGATTGGCTGGCAGCATGACGCTGACCTGTGCGCTGGCTGCTGCAGCGAAAAGTGTGGTGGCCGCAATGCACGACCGCAGGATGCTTGATAGTTCCATGTCCGCTCCGAAGGGGTTTGTTGTAATTGGTAATAATTCAGGGAAGAATAGGTTGGATCAGGATGTATTGTCAATAAGGGAAAGGGAGCGGGCCGCCAGGGGCTGCCCGCCAATACATCGCCAGGACGCTGCGGCGGCCCGCTTTGGGCGCGAGCTCCAAAGCATAAAGGCGTCAGGCAGCACGCATCTGCTGTCGTTACGCGGGTTAGCTGGCGCTTTTTGCGCGAAAAGCCTTGGCGCTCAGGCCTTCCTGAACCCCCATATGCTCTGGCGCGATATCAATCACCATCGTGCGGATGCATGAATCCGACACGTCCAGCGTCGTCACGGCCGTTTTGTTGATGGCGGCCAAGAAATCAGCCTTGGTTTCATCGTTCCTGCCGGCGAGCAGAAAAGCCACGATATTGACGAACTCGGCGCCGACCTGACCGGCGACAATGCAATCCTGTTGTTCCACTTCCTGCAGCGAAATGCGAATGCTGGGCAAGGCCGCGTTCAACGTTTGCTCTATGACTTTAGTGGCCTGTTGGAGGAAGGCGGTTTTCTGTTGCTGGCTGCGGCCGGCAGTGACCTGAACTTGAAGAATGGGCATGATAGAAATGTCTCGTTTGAATGGAATGTGCTATGAAATAAATAGAGGCGGGGCTGACCCGCCTAGTGCGGATTGTATCGGAAAGCAGGCCAGATGCCATCCAGCGAGGCATTTTCAGTGTTCTTTAAAGCATGAAAATCACGCTATTGAAAACACGGCCGCATTCCTTGTTGCTGTGTCTGCGTCCTGATCATCCTTTGATCTGAACGGCGCCAATATGTATACGACCCTGTTTAAAACAACGCCGGCAGGGCCGGTTGGCTCAGGCTCGCAATCTCAAGTTTCGTTTGATATCCGAATGTCGCGTCCTGACCAATCCGCTGTGCCGCGCCCGCGCCGCCAATAGGATTGCTTGCAGTGAAACGCAGCGGGCTGGCAGCAAGGGAAAGGCTGCCTGACATCAGCCGTTGCCTGCAGAGATTGGCGGCGATATGGCCGCCACCGCGCAGGCGGCAGGCTGACCGGACGGCAGCGCTTGCGCGTAGTTACTGCGCTTGCAGGGAAGGCGCGTTGTTGCGCGCCGGTTACGGATTATCGGCAAAACGCCAATCAAAACAGGGTCCTGCCGGGCGGCGCCCCCTTTTTATTGCCGTACCGCTGACGGCTAACCGTCGCGCAGGGCACGAACGGCGCGTTCCAGGATCTGGCGGGTCCTGAACTGCACCAGGTCCTGCCAGTCGGCATCCGCGGGGAAGAAGAAGTCCAGCAGGCGTTGCTTGATTTTTTTGCCTTCGGCACTGGCCGGATCGCCATGCAGGTGCAGGAAATGGTCTGCCAGCAGGGCAGGCTGACCCACCGTTTGGCTGTCGTAGGTGCCGCACTCGACAACCAGCTGTGTGAATTGCCGGTCGCTGAATAGCTTGACCATGGCTGCCGATGTGTAGCCGGTCGCGGCGGCCGAGATGCCGGTATCGCTGGCATTGTTGGCGCCGGTCAGCACGGTATACAACCAGGGGCCGTAGATGGACCGGGCGCGCGCGATGCCGGGATAGTCCTGTTCGGCAATGGCCATCAGCATCGGGTGGCCGAAAGGCCCGGCCCCGGTGTGCAGATCGAAACTGATGATTTCCCGGGCGTGCGCGGGCAAATGGTCTTTCAGGATTTTATGCAGGGTGAGATTGGACCAGCTGGGTTTGTCGCCGCCGTAATACAGGCCATCCCGATGGCGATACTGGCCAGCTTCCACAATGTTCATCAGCGCGGCATAGCCCTTTTCCTGTACGGTCTGGCGCCAGCGTTGCTCGCGGGCCTTGCGCCTGGCTGCATCCCGGATA
>DATGQC010000451.1:0-3192 GCA_035304425.1 Advenella sp. | reverse complement strand
TGCGGCTTGTTGCCAGCGGCAGCCGGTTGCGGGCGACTTCTCGCCAGATAACGTTTGCCATATTCGAGCAAACCGCCGCTGCGCAGGATGGCCTGAGTCAGCACATCGCGTTCCTGCAGGATCTGCTCAAGCGTAATGCTGTGACCGGCTCGCAACTGCGCCAGCAACTCAAAATTGGTAGACGTCAGCAAGCCGATATTATCTGCATTTTGCCTGTAGATACGCTCAAAGCTGCGCGCAAATACCAGGCGCACGCCGGCATGCCGTTCGGCCGCCGGACTATGCTCGCGCGAAGATCCCTTGCCATAGCGGTTGCCCGCCACCACCACCTGAATACCGGCTTGCCTGACCGCATGCCGGGCGATGGGCGTGCGCTCGCCGGCCTGTAACCCGGTATAGGCAAACCCGCCAAGCTTGTCGTCATAGTACGACATGATGGCTACCGGCGTGATTTCATCGGTGGAAATATCGTCCCGCAATATCACGTCGGCATTTGCATCCGGCAAGACAGGCGCGCCCGGCTGCAGACAAGCGTCAATGATCTGTGGATCCCGGGCAAGATACAGAAAGCGGTCAAAGGCCAGAGTGGCGCTGGTGGGCTCGTTCATCGCTGCTACTTCCTGAAGGTTACGCACAATTAAGGTTATGCACAATTATTATCAGCTGCCATTATCGCGCATCGCGTGAACAATGTGAGACTGACCGCGCTATGGCCGGCGCTTTTCCCGCCTGTCGCCGTGATTTTGCCTTCTCGCAGCGCACGCCCTGCGCTATCGGCCTTATTCCGGCGCCGCCACGCCATCATTGTCCGCTCGACCCGCCCGCGCCAATCGCTGTCAACCATGCCCGTGCCCCGCCTGGTCGCGCCCTGTGCCTGCAGTCGTCGCCAGCCCGCTTTCAGACCGGCCGATGCGCATGAAAGACACGGACAAGGCAAAGCGACGGCAGCGATGGCGGCGGCGGGAGGTATCGTCAGCGCTTTTTTTTCAATTGCAATTGTCCCCTTATTGGCCGCATGCTGACAGCAGGTAGAATACGAAAGGCCATAAAATCGGGGGACCGTCTTTTATGACGCCTTACATGATGGATTACATTATTTGCACTGCCGCCGCCCGTGAGGAAAGTCATGCATTTTTACAATCTGCTGTTCGATATACCCATTTTTCTGGTCTGGGTCCTGTGCATTGTTTTCTTTCTTGGTCTGTCCGGCCTCATTGTCCTGATTATTCGCCGACAGCGCAGCAACAGCACATCCCCGCGCAGCAGCGCCCTGAGTCATACGCTGATTTCGGGCTTGCTGGTGCCCATAGGTCTGAATATGGCCTTCATGGCCAGTGACGTATGGAAGGAAAACGAAAAAGGACAGGCAGCAACCGAGCAGGAGGCCGGCGCCGTGAGCGATGCGCTCAGGGTGCTCAGACATATGCCCGAGCAGATCAATGCCGATCTGCGCAGCCGTTTGGTGGCCTATGTGAACGCGGCGGTTCAGGATGAGTGGCCGCGCATGGGGCACGACCAGATCAGCGAGCAGACCGAATCGGCCCTGGATGTGCTGACCATCAATGCAGCCAAAACCGCCATCGAAGTGCGCGATGATCCTTATGTCAGTTCGCAAATGGCGCTGCTCAATACGTATCTGAAACAAGTACGGGAAGCCCGTGACGAGCGGCTCAATGTGGCCACCTATCATATCAACATGCAAAAGTGGCTGGTGCTGCTGATTCTTCTGAGCGTCTGCATGTATGTGATATACGATATTCATTATCACACCCGTCATGAGTTGCGCAAAGCCGTAGTGCTCATTTCACTGAGTTTTGCCAGTATCACGTTTCTCATCCTGGTCAACGACCGGCCATTTACCGGCAAGAGCATCATCGAACCGGAGCGTCTGCGACAGATCCAGAAGGCACAGTTTCAGTAAACCGAATACGGCGACGACGAAAAACCCTACAATGAAAATGACTCCATCCCTTTAACCAACCGGAACAAGAGATACCGTGGACAAAGCAAGCACAGACAGAAATGAAATGCAGCAGGATATCCGCCTGCTGGGCAGGATCCTTGGCGCCGCCATCCGTGAATCGGAAGGCCAGCCGATTTTTGACGTCATTGAGACTGTGCGCCGCGCCGCGGTACGCTTCAAGCGTGAAGGCATTCAGCAGGAACGCGATACGATGATCGACAGGCTGACGGCTCTGTCCGACGATCAGGCCAATACCCTGTCGCGCGCCTTCAGCTATTTCCTGCACCTGGCCAATCTGGCCGAAGACCGCGATCAGCAAAAGCGTCAGCGCCGCCGCCTGCTCAGCGGCAACGACGCCCAGACCGGCACCCTGGGGCACACGCTGGCAGAACTGGAGCGCCATGGCGTGCAACACGGCCAGGTTCGCGACTTCCTGGCAAAAACCACGATTGTCCCGGTTCTGACGGCCCACCCTACCGAAGTACAACGCAAAAGCACACTGGATCTGCACCGGCACATCAGTCAGTGTCTGGTAGCCATAGACAGCCGCCTGACCGAAGAAGAAAGCCATCAACTGGCGCTGGAACTGACCGGCTATATCAAAACCCTCTGGCTGACGCGCATGCTGCGCTTTAATAAGCTGACGGTCAATGACGAAATCGAGAATGCAGTCGCCTATTTCAGCACGACCTTCCTGAAAGCCATTCCGGATCTGTACACCACATTTGCACGAAGTCTGGGCGTGCAGCCGGACAATGCGACGCTGGTTCCGACTTTCCTGAAAATGGGCTCGTGGATCGGCGGCGACCGCGACGGCAATCCCAATGTGAACGCCGAGACTCTCACGCATGCGATGAACCGCCATGCGACGACCCTGTTCGAATACTACCTGGCGCAGGTTCACCTGCTGGGTTCTGAACTGTCGCTAAGTACGTCCCTGACGCAGGTCTCGCCGGAACTGGCCAACCTGTCGGAGGCCAGCCCGGATCAGTCACGCCACCGGCTTGATGAACCCTATCGTCGTGCGCTGATTGGCGTCTATGCCCGTCTGGCGGCAACAGCAAAACACCTGACCGCTCATGACCTGGCGCTGCGCAACACCGTGCCAGCCGACCCTTACGATAATCCGGCCGCATTTGCAGCAGACCTGGCAGTCATTGCCCGATCGCTCTGCGACAATCATGCCGGCGCCGTGGTGCCCTTGCGTTTGCAGCAACTGCAGCAAGCGG
>DATGQC010000450.1:0-7709 GCA_035304425.1 Advenella sp. | reverse complement strand
CGTGCGCTCACGACAACTTCATCGCCGATCGCATAAAACTGACCGCCGGCGATATAGTGCAGCGTACGCAAGGCAGGGTCTGCGCTGGCAAACTCCCAATGCCCATTCCTGAAAACGCGGCTGTCGGCCCAGGCGCCAATGATTTCGGCAATAAAAAGATCATAGTGCGACTGATTGTGCGGCTCCGGGATCAGCCTGCAGGCCAGCCATGCAGCACACCCCGCGACAAAGGGCAGATCAAATCCGTCCATGCGAAATATCTTCGTGCCGGCCGCTTGCAGCTTGCCGGGCTCATCGTTCAGGCCATGGTTTCCAACATAGTGGGTCATCTGCGCCTGTGCAACCGTCGGCATCTGCACGACAAAGGTACCGGCATTCTCGACAAGCCTGCGTGTGCACGTACTTTTATCCAGCACCACAGTCAGTTTCGGAGGCGAAAAATCAAGACCACAGGCCCACGCTGCCGCCATGACATCCTGTACCCCATCATGAGCGGCAGACACCAGGGTTGTGGGACCGTGATTGATCAACCGATAGGATTTTTCCAGGGGAACGGGCTCGATATACTGATTCATGATGCGTCCTGCAAATAATAATGAAGCGCTGTCGCGTCTAGCCGGGTTTGATGCCCTTGTGCCTGCCGGTTTCACCGAACTGAACACCCCGTTCACTTTTGGTGAAGTCAGCGTTTTTCATTGACAAATAGACTGACCGTCTGCTGACCGATACTATTGGTCATGAAATGTAGACATATACATGACCGATAGCATTATAAATTCAAACATAATCAGGACGAGACATGACACACGGCTATTTGATCAAAGGCCTGCTGGCAACTGCCATGATGGTACTCACCGCAGGTGCAGGCGCGGCTCCGGCACAGTATCCAGCCAAACCCATTACGATTGTGGTTGGCTTTCCTCCGGGAACTTCGACCGATGCCATTGCCCGTATCCTTGCCAATAAAATGAGCAAAGACCTGGGACAGCCTATCATCGTCGAAAACAAGCCAGGCGTGGGCGGCAGCCTGGGAGCCGGGCTTGTTGCCAAGGCCCGACCTGATGGCTATACACTGGTGCTGTCCGCAACTGCACCCATGAACATCAATCCGCATGTATACAAGTCTTTGACGTATGACGCCACAACGGATTTCGAGCCGATTGGACAAACCACCTGGCTGCCCTATGTATTGGTCGCCAACCACAGCAAAGGAATAAAGACCTTTAAAGACCTGATCGCTTATGCGAAAAGCAACCCCGACAAGCTGACCTTTGCCTCTATTGGCAAGGGCACGACCAGCCATTTGTTGATGGAGTTACTGATGAAAGAAACCGGCACCAGGATGGTGCACGTGCCCTACTCGGGTAGCACCCAATCCCAAACTGATGTGATAGGCGGCACTGTTGATATGACATTTGACACGGTCGTTTCGGCAATGCCCCACGTCAAATCCGGCAAGCTGAACGGTCTGGCGGTCAGCGTGGCAAATCGTGCCAAACTGGCACCCGACATTCCTACTATTGAGGAACAGGGTTTGCCCGATTTCAACATGGGCGCCTGGCTGGGTGTATTCGCCCCCAAAGGCACACCCCGCGAGATTGTGAATCAGTTGCATACCGAATTGAATCGGACACTCAGCGACAAGCAAACCAATGACAAGCTGGTGGCACTGGGTTCCGAAGTGGTCATGAGCGACTCGCCCGAGGCCTTCGGCAAAATGGTCCAGGAAAACTATGACACCTGGGGGAATATAGTCAAAGAAGCAGGAGTAGACCAAAAATGAAATATAGCGATACCGAATGGGAGACCCGGGTCGATCTGGCCGCATGCTACCGGCTCATGCCGCTTTTCGGCATGAGCGATCTGGTATACAACCACATCACTGCGCGCATTCCCGGTACCGATGACGAAATATTGATCAATCCTTATGGCTACATGTATGAAGAAATCACAGCGTCAAGCCTGATCAAAATCAATATAAAAGGCGATGTACTTGATAACCCTCACACAGATGGCACTGGCGTCAATCAGGCAGGATACGTGATTCACAGCGCCGTGCACGCCTCGCGCCATGATGTCGGTTGTGTTATACATACCCACTCTCGGGCGGGCATGGCCGTATCAGCAATGGAATGCGGCTTGCTGCCGATCACGCAGACGTCAATGCGCTTCAAGGACATTGCCTACCACGATTACGAAAGTGTTGCCATCGATATGGATGAACAGCAGCGACTTGTAGCCGATCTTGGCCGGCAGGATGCAATGATTCTGCGCAACCATGGGCTGCTGGTGGCATCGCCCTCCATTGCTGAAGCATTCAATGCCATGTACTGGCTGGAAATGGCTTGCCGAGCCCAGGTCGATGCACTGGCAGGAAACACCAAGCTGATTATCCCTTCAGCAGAAGTTGTCGCAAAAACCCATCATCTATACCAACCCAGCGTCAGACGACCGTTTGGCATCATGGAATGGCCTGCCATGCGGCGTTATCTGGACCGGCGCGATGCTGGCTACAAAGACTGACACGTATGGCCGATCACAATCAGCACGCCCTATTCGATTTACGCGGTCAAGTGGCATTGGTCACCGGCTCGACTCGAGGACTGGGCTATGAAATAGCACGGGGACTCGGACAGGCCGGCGCTACGGTCATTGTTCACGGTCGTGATGAAAGCAGTGCTCAAGCCGCGTCCTGCAAATTGTCAGCCGAAGGACTGACAACATCCTGGGTGGCCTTTGACCTGGACGACCGAATCGGACGCCATCGCGCCTTTGAGCAAATAAAAAGCGTTCATCAACGTCTTGATATCCTGGTCAACAACGCGAGCATCAGAATGCGTCGGCGATTGCAGGATATAGACGCCATGGAGCTGGAAACCATCACGCGCACCAATGTTCTGTCCACCATTGAAATTTCGCGAGCCGCCATCTGCCTGATGAAGCTCAATAATTACGGTCGAATTATTACGATCAGTTCAATTGCGGGGCAAATCGTCCGTTTCGGCGATTTTATCTATCCGGTCACCAAGCAGGCGCTCAATACCGTGACTCGCTCTCTGGCCGTCGAATATGGCAGAGAGGGTATATTGAGCAATGCCATCGCACCGGGAACCTTCGCTACGCAATTTAATCAGGCGTTGATAGAGAACCCGGACAATATCGCCAAAATGCAGGAGCGCAATCCCCTGCAGCGCTGGGGGAACCCGGTGGAAATGGTGGGCCCGGTGCTTTTTCTTGCCTCAGCCGCAGCCTCGTATGTCAATGGCCAGGTGCTGGCCGTAGACGGCGGATTCTCCATTTCATTCTAGGTGCAGACCGGCGCCCGGAAGCGGCGGCCTGTCCCCACATCCATGCACCTGAGCTGCCCGCGGGATAAAATGCATCAACGATGCGGAATTCACAATGATTGAATCTTGACCGCCTGCAATGGCCCACCTGTTCAGATGGGTGACATAAATATTCTTTATAATTGCAGATCAAATCCCACGGAGCATAGCGAGTGTCATTTCTTTACGTTCTGATTCTGATCGTGCCGGCGCTCGCAACAGCGCTCGCTTTTATGCCCTGTAGTCACTGGATCATCCGTAGCCTGGATTTTCCGCGAGTCCAGATCGCTACTCTGTGTCTGGTAAGCCTGGCATTCACGGCAGCGAACCCGCCCTCGGTGGCCTGGTCTGCCCTTTTCGTGGCGCTGGCAAACCTGGCCGCCCTTTTTTATCAGCTTTATAAGATTTTTCCGTATACACGCCTGGCAAAAGCAGAGGTCCTGAGCAGTCACGGGCCAGACGATGATCGAACGATATCGCTACTGTCCTCTAATGTACTGACCCCCAACCGCCGCAGCGACGCGCTGCTTACCCTGGTCAGGCAATACCAGCCCGACCTGCTGCTAACACTGGAGTCTGATGCCTGGTGGCAGAACGCCCTGATCAGCCTGGAAGACGATTACCCATACCGCGTGGCCATTCCCCTGGCCAACCTGTACGGCATGCATCTGTATTCGCGTCTGCCATTGGAAAATACAGAAGTGTTGTATCGGGTGCAGGACGATATCCCCTCCATTCGCAGCCAGGTGAGATTGCGCTCCGGTGAGAAAATCCGGATTTACTGCCTGCACCCGACGCCGCCGAGTCCGACCGAAAGCGAAACGTCAAAACCACGGGATGCAGAACTGCTACTGGTGGGCAAGCAAATACGGGAGCTGGATGAGACCGCACTGGTCTTCGGTGACTTGAATGATGTCGCCTGGTCCTATTCTACCCGGCTGTTCAAGAAGGTAAGCGAATTACTTGACGCACGCATCGGACGCGGCATGTTCAATACCTTCCATGCACACCATCGTTTTTTGCGCTGGCCGCTGGACCATATTTTTCAAAGCGCCGAATTCCAGATCAAGCATATGGCCAAGTTACCCGATATCGGCTCTGATCATTTCCCGATCTACGCAAAGTTTCAGTATTGTCCGGCGCAGGAAGACTTGCATGACGTGGAAACAGCGGATACGGAAGAGATAGCCCAGGCAAACGAAAAAATTGCCGAAGGACGCCAGGAAGCAGAATCACAACTGTGATTGAAGCGCGACGCCCCTGCCCAACCTGTCCGAACCGGGGTGATCGCTGTATTGATGTCGGTGGAACCGAATGAGCCCGGCGCTGCCTTGCCCGCCGCGTACCCCTTATGCACAGGCCTTTTTGCCTTTCCTATGGGTGCTATACCGACTCGAATCCGCTATGGCGCTTGCGCGTCAATCTGGCGCGCCAGCGGACGTTGCATCAGATTTCGCGCCATTGCTGCCTGGTTCTGTTCAGAACGGTTGCAAACCCAGTTCCGCGCGGAAGCGGTTTTTAACATAGACCCCGTCCCGCGATGGCAAGGCTCGCGGCAGCTCACCGGTGTCAATCAGGACCCGAACCAGCGCCACGCCGTCCCGGGCGTTGATGCGAGCCGCCACTTTTTCCACCTCTGCCAGAGCATCTACCGCAAAGGCGTCCTTGATGCCAAAGCCTTGCGCCACCGCGACCAGATCGGTTCCGAGGCTGGCGTGACTGCGCTGCATACCGGTTTCTCCATAGTGACCATTGTCCAGAATCACAAGCGTCAGATTTGCCGGTTGCCTCGCGCCAATGGTTGCCAGGCTGCCGATACCCATCAATTGCTCGCCGTCGCCGGTGACCACAACAACCGATCTGTCGGGCTGGGCCAGCGCCAGGCCCAGACCCATCGCGCTTGCACCGCCCATGGCGCCCCACAGATAGAAATTGCCGGCGCGATCTGCGGCTGCAAACACATCGTAACTGGGCGAACCCAGTCCGGTGATGACCAGCGCGTCGGGTATCTGCTGCATTAACTGGCTCACGAATGCCCGGCGTTCTACCCGCCGGCCTGATGACAATGTCTTTTTCATTATTTCACCCATGATTTGCGCCCGATCAGGCTTTGCGACAACAGTATGGCCACCTGTTCGCCCGCCTCAAAAGCAGATGCCAGTCCTGCGTTAACCAGCTCGCCGACCTTGCGCGGGTCATCTGCGCGCATGACGGTGATGCCCATCAGTTCCAGCGCCTGTTGCGTGGCTTTGCCCATGGGCCCCTGCCAGGGATTGAATTCCGCATATTCGCCGCGCATGGTCACCAGCGTAAGAAACGGAAACCGGCAACTGCCGAGCAGTGAAAACATGTTGACGCAGTTGCCCACGCCACTGCTTTGCATCAGCAGCACAGCCCTGTGCCCGCCGAGCCAGGCGCCGCAATTGAGCGCGACACCCTCTTCTTCGGTCGTCAGCGCCACGTCTATCATGTCCGGGTCGGCCTGCGCCTTTTTGATCACCAGCGCATGCCCTGCATCCGGCACATACGAAACCTGCCTGACCTGCGCCCGCTTAAGCTCGTCAAAAATGGCCGCTTGCCATTGCGGCTGTACATCCCCCTCTGTCCCATCCATGCTTGTTCCTTCGACAATGTATCCGGTTTTAATACTAACATTCGATCGATATCGATTTAAAATAGAATTTTGCGATCATTCAATCGTAATTTTTGATGGAACACGCGATGGACCTGAAACAATTAAAAGCCCTGGTCACGATTGCCGAAACGGCAAACATGACGCGTGCAGCCGACGTGCTCAATATCGTGCAGCCAGCCCTGTCACGGCAGATCAGCATGCTGGAAGACGAATTGGGCGCCATCCTGTTTGAACGGGGTCGTCAGGGCATGATCCTGAATGAGGAAGGTAAAACGTTTCTAGAGTATGCCAGGCGAATTTTGCACGAAGTCGAAAAGGCCAAGGCAGAGGTGCGTCCGTCGTCCGGGACGGTAAGCGGTATCGTCAATGTAGGACTGTTGCCCAGCACCAGCGATCTTTTATCGAGCATGCTGCTGCGCCAGTTACAGCAACAGTATCCGCAGATCAGGATCACCATCACCGCCGGGTATGCCGGCCATTTGCAGGAATGGCTTGAAACGGGCGAAATTGACGTCGCGTTACTGTACTCGGCCAGATTAAGCGCATCCCTGCATGTACAGCCGCTGGTTCAGGAAAGGCTGTGGTTTGTTGGCCCGTCCGGCAGCGGTTTGCAACCGGACAAGCCAGTCACGCTCAACAGCGTGGCCGACCGGCCCATTATCTTGCCCAGTCCCCCGCATGGCTTGCGCATTCTGGTCGACCGGGTCGGTCAGGAAAACAGCCTGCAATTGAAGGTTGTCGCCGAAACGAATTCCATGAGCGTGCAAAAGCGCCTGGTGCTGGACGGTCACGGTTATACGATTTTGCCTTCCATTGCCATTGCAGAAGAGTTGGCCTCGGGACGACTGGAAGCAGCGCCCCTGACCAATGCCGGACTAACCCGGACCATCGTGTTGGCGCGGTCGCGCGAGAGAAATATGACCATGTCGGTCAAATGCGTTATGCAGGCGCTTTCCGGGTGCATCAGTACAAGCATCGCAGGCGGCGACTGGGCGCACGCAAAATGGATCGCAAAAAGCGAAGCCGTTACCTGAAGGTCCTTGTATTTCAATTGGCTTAACGCTAGTTGGCAGGGGAATCGACAAAGTTGTGTAATAATTCTCATTTCAATTTTGCCCCCCTATTTTGATCGGACCTTCCTGATGCATAAAAATATTCTATTAGCTATGACAGCAGTATGTAGCGCAACATCCGTCAAGGCTCAGGAAACCCCGCAGGTTCTGGCTCCCATCGTTGCCACCGCTTCCCGTTCTGATATCGATCCCGAAAATGCGCCGCAGAAAATCGTCATTATTGATTCTAAGCAAATCCAGCAGCAGTTGGCCATTTCAACCAATTCATCGACGGTCCTAAGCAATTTGCTGCCGGCCTATACGCCGAGCCGGGACAAAATGAACGGCAGTGGCGAAACCCTGCGTGGCAGGACGCCGCTGATCATGATTGATGGCGTGCCGCAATCGAATCCATTGCGCCCTACCGGACGTGAAGTACATACGATTGATTACTCCATGGTCGATCATATTGAAGTGATCAACGGCGCGACAGCATCCAACGGTATTGGCGGGACCGGCGGGGTGATCAATATCGTGACCAAGAGCCCCGAGCCGGGCACGGTCAACCAGCATTTTGGAATTCAGGCCACCACCCCCACGTCACAATTGAAATCGGAGACCATGGGATACAAAACCACGTACGGCATCAATGGCCGCAGCGGGAACTTTGAGTATCTGCTCTCAGGCAGTTATGAA
>DATGQC010000449.1:0-3643 GCA_035304425.1 Advenella sp. | reverse complement strand
CACTGCAGCAAGATTCGCAGCGATGGTTTCCTGCGACTGTCAGAACCAGGCTTTTATGCCTTGCCAAAAGATTCCGGGTAAAAAATACGCGGAAAAAAAAACCCCGGCAAAGCCGGGGCAATACAACGATGCTGATCGAACGAGACGTCAACGCTGATCGGCCATCAGGTTAATGGCGTTCACTTATTATCCTCGTTCATCTTCCCTACGATATCTTTTTCTTCGGCGAACGTCTTCACCGCAAACTCACCGTACTGCTTGTGATCCATATAGTAAGTCTGGATTCCGTAGGCGCCGATGGCTTTCAAAAATACCGGATCCTGCACGGCTGCGTGAACAGCGGCATCCAGTTTTTCGACGATCTCAGGCGGCAAGCCCTTGGGTCCGGCCAGCCCCAGAGGGGAGGGGATCACGACTGGATAGCCGGCTTCTGTAAATGTGGGTACGCCATCGAATGCTGCCAGCCTTTTCTCGGAAGCGACCGCCAGCACACGGACGGTTCCCGCTTCCATATAGGGCAGGATGCTATTGGTGGTGATAGCGGCCTGGATGTGGCCTCCCAGCAGTGCCGTGATGGCTTCGGCATCGCCTTTGTAGGGGACGTGCGTTAGCTTGGCGCCGGTGGCATTGCTCAGTTCTACCATAACCATCTGGTTTCCGGTAAAGCGCCCGGGCGTGCCAACACTGATTTCGTCGGGGTGCTGCTTGGCATAATCGACAAATTCCTTGACGGTTTTCAATTGTGATTTCGCATCCACCACCAGGGCAAAATCATAGGTTGAAAACGAGGCGATATAGGTCAGATCTTTGATCGGGTCATAGCGGGTTTTTTGCAGATACGGTTGCCTGAAAATGCCATGGGGAGCCAGCGTCAGCTTATAGCCATCGGGGCGTGTGCGGACCATTTCCTGCGCGCCCATGGAGCCGGCAGCACCCGGTTTGTTTTCGATGACGATTGTTTGTTTCAGATATCGTCCCATGCTTTCGCCCAGCGCGCGTCCGATCAGATCCGTAGAACCGCCGGCGGCATAGGGAACTACGATGCTGATGGGCTTGTCTGGATAGCTGCCGGCTGCCTGAGCAAGACAGGGGGCGATCGCCAGGAGCGCGATGTTTATAAATTTTATTGGACTGAACAGGTTCTTCATTCGTTGCCTTTGGTTGTTAATGCAGGCACGAGCTGCCCGCAGATACGAGTAAACGGCAATTATAAAGGTAATAATTTCAAACACATAATGGCGGTTGAAGCGGTTCTGCGTACCGGAATTTTCAGGTGTTCATGGGGTAGGGAGACACGCTGCTGACGTTCTCATTGACATCCAGTTCGCGGCCAATATAGGGAAACGCGCGTTGCGCGCACTGTGGTCGTTCGCATACCCGGCATCCCATGCCGATGGGTGTCGGAATATCAGGATTGCTGAAATCCAGTCCTTTTGCATAAACCAGCCGTTGGGCATGCTTCACATCGCATCCCAGCGCCACGGCGAAATCCTTTGTTGGATGTCCGAATCCGCCGGTCTGATGACATACCGTTCGCGCAATCCATAGGTAAACGCGTCCGTCCGGCATGCGGGCCAGTTGCCTGAGAATTCTGCCCGGGCTGGAGAAGGCCTCGTACACATTCCATAGCGGACAGGCCCCGCCGACACGAGAGAAATGAAAATGGGCAGCTGACTGGCGTTTTGAGATGTTGCCCGCGCGGTCGACCCGGATGAAGAAAAATGGCACGCCTGTGGCGTCTGGCCGTTGCATGGTGCTCAGGCGGTGGCAGATTGTTTCGAAGCTGACGCCAAAGCGCTGTCCCAGCAGGTCTATGTCGTATTGCAATTGTTCGGCAGACGCCAGAAATTGCCTGTATGGCAGAATCAGCGCTGCCGCGAAATAGTTGGCCAGACCCAGGCGTACTAATTTGCGTACAGCCTGACTGGAAAATCGCGGCGCATCCACCATGCGTTCAAGCATATTGTCCAGTTCCAGAAATGCCAGTTGTGTTGCCATTTGAAAGGCGCGCTGCCCGGGCGTGATATGCGGCGGCAGACTAAGCTGCCGCAACGCTGGATGGTAAGCGCGCTGCAAGCCCTTTTCTGCCGGTAGCGTGTTCACAGTGACGCCGTGGTGTTCGCGCAAACGTTGTTCCAGCCGGTCTGCCAGGTCTGGTGGGGCTATGCCGGAAAGCCCCCAGGATGTATGGCACTGCTCGGCATGGGCGTCGAGCTCCGAGAAATGGTTGTGATGGGTAAAGAAAAAATCGCGCGCCTCTTCGTAGGGTTGTGTCTGTATCATCAGCACGTCTGCAGGATCTCCGGGATCCTTGTAGGCCATTTTTTCCGCCATGGCTTCCAGCCGGTCTACCGCTTCGCGGTGACGCCGATGCAGATCGATCAAAACCCGGCCCACTGCGGGCATGTTTGTTGCGATTTCCTGCATTTCTGCATGTGATATTCGCGCCGCTTCGTGTCCGCCAAGCGCAGATGCCGGCAGGGTCGCCGCAACCTCGCGCAAGGCAGCCACCATGCGCGTTTGTTCGTCGTCTGAAAACGCGTTTACGTCCACATTGAACACTTCGCTCAACCGCAACTGGACCGACATGGTCAACGGCCGCTGGTTCTGTTCGATCTGATTCAGATAGCTGGGTGACAGACCCAGCATGCGCGCCAGTCCGATCTGGGTCAGTTTTCGTTCTTCGCGCAGGCGGCGTAGCCGTACGCCCATGAATATTTTTCGCATTGTGTCCGGTTCTGTAAGTGCGGTTGATTGCCTGTATTCGCAAAATTCGCAATAGCGTAATGAGGAGTTTACCAAGATTCGCCTTCTTGATGATGCAATTGCCTGCTGTTTTGCGTAAACTGCAAATCTTGATTGTTACACCATATTTGTATTGCATTGAAGAGGGGGAGATACCATGACACAAGCATCCGAAGTAAAGGGCTTCAAGCCGAAGAAATCCGTCGCGCTGTCCGGCGTGGTGGCCGGCAATACCGCGTTATGCACCGTCGGCCGCAGCGGCAACGATCTGCATTATCGCGGTTACGATATTCTGGATCTGGCGCAAGCCTGTGAATTTGAAGAAGTCGCTCACCTGCTCGTCCACGGAAAACTTCCCAACAAGGCGGAACTGGCATCTTATAAACTGAAACTGCGTCGCTTGCGCGGCCTGCCGGTGCAATTGCAGCATGCGCTTGAGGCCTTGCCTGCGTCCAGTCACCCGATGGACGTCATGCGCACGGCGGTATCGGTATTGGGGTGCGTACTGCCTGAAAAGGACGATCACAACCTGCCGGACGCACGTGATATTGCCGATCGCCTGATGGCCAGTCTGGGCTCGGCCCTGCTGTACTGGTACCACTACAGTCATAACGGCAGATGCATAGACGTAGAGACCGACGATGACAGCATTGGCGGGCATTTCCTGCATCTGCTGCATGGCGAGAAACCCTCCGATGAATGGGTTCATGCCATGCACACGTCGCTAAACTTATACGCTGAACATGAGTTCAATGCGTCTACGTTTACCTGCCGCGTTATTGCCGGCACGGGATCGGATATGTATTCGGCGATGACCGGCGGTATTGGCGCGTTGCGCGGCCCCAAGCACGGCGGCGCCAATGAGGTCGCCTTTGAAGTGCAAAAACGCTATGAGACC
>DATGQC010000448.1:0-3587 GCA_035304425.1 Advenella sp. | reverse complement strand
GTGGCTGCCGTGGCCGCGTTCATGATCATGCGTTCGCCCTCTCCCATTCAGGACCACCGGCAACCCGCAACAGGCCAGCCAGGCGCTCTCACCGGCCAGACTGCGCCCACCCCGGGCGCGGCATTGATCGATCCCAATGCCTGGATGAACAGCGACGGCAGCATCAATTCTGCTCAGCAGCCGCCGACCCGTCCGAAGATCGAGCCGCTGCCCCCGCTACTGGGCATTCCGGAAAATGCTGGCGATATGCCGTTTACCGCTGGCGGCACCCTGGCGCCCGCGACGCCACCGACAAAAGCAGCGCCCAAGACCGATGACGACCAGATCGCCTCTCTGATTAACACGCTGCCCGGCGAAAAAACGGCGGCCACCAAGGCGCCGCCTTCCGCAACTGCCCCGTCCAGAACCGGACCGACCACTGCGGGCGCCACCGCCGCGCCCAAGGCTGCGGCTGCTGGCACGCCGCCTGCCGCGCAAACTCGCAGCAGCGCACCGCGCTACCTGCAGGTCGGCTCCTATCGCGATGAAAAAGAGGCTGATGCCTTTCGCGCCCGCATGATCATGATGGGCTTCAACGTGCAGATCCAGAAAGCCCGGGTGAACAACATGGACGTCAATCGCGTCCGTATCGGCCCTTTCGACAGCGATAAGGAACTGACCGAGTCCCGCGCCCAGCTCTCCGGGGCTAAAATCAACTCCACCATTGTGCGCTAGGCCAGGGTGCGCCCGGCGGGGAACTTTACGGGGCGCAGCATGTCTTAATGCAGTACCGCCGGCTCCAGTGGCGGCTCGCGGGCGAACGTTGCCCGATTATCAACCACTTCACAAACAGACTATGAAATCATCCTCCATTGTGCTCCGTTTCGTATCTGCCGCCCTGCTTACCGGTGCTGCAGCCTTTGTTCCCGTCATGGCCCAATCCGGACCGGCGTTCAAAACGTTGAATACCGCCCAGCCTTCAGGTTCGGGAGACAAGGTCGAAGTGATGGAATTTTTCGCCTACAGCTGCCCGCATTGCGCAGAAATGGAACCAATGGTGGAAAAATGGGTGAAAACCTTGCCCGCCAATGTCGCGTTCGTACGTGTGCCAGTGGCTTTCAATGCCGCCATGCAACCCATGCAGCAACTGTATTATTCGCTGGAAGCCCTGGACAAGCTCGATCTTCATCCGAAAGTGTTCAATGCCATTCACCGGGAAGGCAAAAAACTCTTTACCAAGGCCGCCATTATCGACTGGGCTGCCGATCAAGGCATTGATAAAGCCGCCTTTACCGCCGCGTTCGATTCTTTCGGCGTGACGGCAAAAGTCAAACGCGCCGCAGAAATGACCGATACCTACGCCATTGAAGGCACGCCTTCGTTTGCCATCGGCGGCAAGTACGTGACCTCGCCAGGCATGACCGGCGACTATGAGTCCAGTATTGCTCAGGCACAAAAACTGCTTGACCAGGTTCTTGCCGAGAAAAAATAAACGGCAGCAAATGGCTGCCTGAGCCGCGCGCGCCGTGCACGCTATACAAGGCGCGCCTGGCGAATGCCGTGGGTCGCCGTACGCATTGTCCGGCGGCTTGCCGCCACCGCGCCACGGTACGGGTAAATCAGGGTAGAAGGTTTATACTAACGGCAGACCCGATTCATTTTTTCCAGGCTTGCGATAATCCCGCATTATCGCCGTTCAAACGAACGCAGTCGCGGCTCGCGCCATGCTGTCCAGAACGTTCGTCCCGTTAAGGACGCCGATGGCTGCCGCGCTGTTGCCGCACTGAATGCAACAGGCCTGCAGGCAGCGAGATGACCCATGAGCACACGTTCCCCTTTAAATACCGCCACTTTGCACGATCAGCACGGCCAATGGCCGCAAGCAGAATCTGTCGAAGACTTCCGCCATAACCTGGCGGCGGTTCAGGCGCGTATCGGCGCCGCCTGCCAGCGCGTCGGACGCGATCCGGGCAGCGTGCGCCTGCTTCCGGTCAGCAAGACCAAACCCGAGGCAAACCTGCGCCTGGCCTATGCCGCCGGCTGTCGCCAGTTCGGCGAGAACAAGCCGCAGGAAGCTTATCGCAAATGGGAAGCGATGGCGGATCTCGCTGATCTGCATTGGTCGGTGATCGGCCACCTGCAAACCAACAAGGCCAAGCTGGTCGCGCGCTTTGCCACAGAGTTCCAGGCGCTGGACAGCCTGCGTGTAGCCGAAGCCCTGGAGCGGCGCCTGCAGGCCGAGGGGCGCGGGCTTGATGTATTCGTACAAATTAATACCTCGGGAGAAGCCAGCAAATATGGCCTTGCCCCCGAGGAGGCACCCGCCTTTTTGCAGCAGCTGCCGGCGTTTTCCGCCTTGCGGGTGCGTGGCCTCATGACGCTGGCGCTGCTGTCGGCCGAAGCTTCACGCGTGCGCAGCTGTTTCATCCTGCTGCGTGAACTGCGCGAGCGACTGCGCCAGGAAGCGCCGGCCGGCATCGCTCTGGACGAACTGTCCATGGGCATGTCAGGCGACTATGAGATTGCCATTGAAGAAGGCGCGACGGTTGTACGCGTCGGCCAGGCCATTTTCGGCGCCCGCGCCACGCCCGATGCCCTTTACTGGCCATCGGAAGAACAGGGAGAAGCGCGTTGACCGATACTGTTGAACCTGGCGCACGCACCCGCCCCGCGCCTTCGCTACGTCCACTCCCCATTGACGTCGTCTCGGTCCAGTCGCAGGTCGTTTATGGCCGTGTCGGCAATAACGTGGCGGTCCCTGCGCTCCAGGCACAGGGCCTGACCGTCGCGACGGTCCCGACCGTTGTCTTCAGCAACACACCGCACTACGCCACCTTTCATGGCGGCGCGATCCCCATCGAATGGTTCAGCGGATACCTGAGCGACCTGTTCGCCCGCAACGCACTGGAGCAGTTGCGGGCCGTTCTGGCCGGCTATATGGGCGGCCCGCAGCAGGCCGGATCACTGGCTGAGTGGATGGTGCGTGTCCTGAACGCGCGCCCCGCCCTGCAGATCGTGATCGACCCCGTCCTGGGCGACCATGACACCGGACAGTATGTCAGCCCGGATATGACCGATGCCTACCTGCATCATCTGCTGCCGCTGGCCGATGGGCTCACGCCCAATGGCTTCGAACTGCAACAGCTCACCGGTTTCGCAGGATCGGATATCGCTAGCGTGGTGACTGCCGCGCGACGTTTACTGACCGGCCGCACGCAATGGGTGGTCGTTACCAGCGCTGCGCCTGCCGCCTGGCCCGAGAACCAGATGCTGGTGGCCGTGGTAACGCGACATGAGCACAAAATCCTGAGCCATGCCCGCATCGACGCCTCGCCCAAGGGTACGGGCGATCTGTTCAGCGCTACGCTCACAGGCCAGTTGTTAACTGGCGCATCGCTATTTGACGCCGCCAGTTACGCATGCGATCAACTGATTGGCGCATTGACGCTGACCCGTCAGGCACAATCGGCCGAGCTGCTGCTTCCCCCAACAGCGGGTTTTATCAAGGATCAGGCTACCCGGGCCGAAGCCTTTGCGCCTGCTGCGCAGCGAGCGGACTCCCGTTAAGGCCGTCAATCCGCCAGGGCACCGCGCTGCCCGGGCATGCC
>DATGQC010000447.1:0-5094 GCA_035304425.1 Advenella sp. | reverse complement strand
GTCCAGCTCGAGGACGCGCCCCAGATCGTGAGCGACATGGCATCGCCCGCCGGTCTGGAAGAAAACAGCGCCATGGTCAGCCAGGCGCAGCCCGACAGGGTCAGGCCGACCCATACCCCGGCGCCAAGGAAGCCGAAAATGGAAACCAGCAGGACAATAATGACAAGAGACTCATTCATAATGCATTCCGCGCAAGGTGCGCATGATTTGCCGGGGATCTGGCCCGGCACGGATTACCGAAAGGACCTGATTCCGATCAGGAATCAGGTCTGCATGGAAACGGGTTCTTCCTCTGTGCGCGAATAGCCTTTTTTGAGCGAACAAATAAACTCATCCACAATCGCAATGCAAAATAGCAGGCAGCCGGCAGCCATACCCAGTTGCGGTATCCACAAGGGCGTCGCATCTTCTCCGGTAGACAGGTCGTGATAGCTATACGAATCCATGACCAGCTTGATGCTGAACCAGGCCAGCGCACCCGACAGCACGATCGCAACCACCAGCGTGAACAGATTCAGATAGTGGCGCGCGCGCGGTTTGAGCGCGGCCAACACCAGCGTGACGCGGATATGTTCATTCTTGCGAAAGGTGCTGGCCAGCGCCAGAAAGCCTGCTGCAGCCATGGAGTAACCTGCATAGGCATCAAGCCCCGGAAAATTGGTTCCCATTTGCCGGATGACGATAGACCAGAGCACAAAGACCAGAATACCGATCATGAAGAGTCCGGCAAGCCAGGCAGCGCCGTCATAGAGACAGTTAAGCAAACGTCTCATTTTGACCTGTAGTCGTTCAGCAGTTTCTCACCATCGGCGCCGGCTTTCCTGGTCCAGTCGGCAATCATGCCCTCGCCGATTTTGGTCAGGCCCGCAATCAGCTCGCTTGACGGCTTAATGATTTCCACGCCATTCTTGACCAGCTGCTCGTTGTACCATTTGGTTTTTTCCTGCGACAATGCCCAGCCGGTTTTTTCCGCTTCGGCAGCCGCGTCCAGCAATGCCTTGCGTTCTTTGTCGTCCAGTGCGTCAAAGGCCCTTTTATTGACGATCAACGCGTTCTTGGGCAACCAGGCCTGCGTATCGTAGAGCTTTTTCAGGTACTCATAGGTCTTGGTGTCGTACCCAGTAGAGCCCGATGACATATATGAATCGACCACGCCGGTAGCCAACGCCTGGGACAGTTCCGCCTGCTGGATGGTAACCGGATGAGCGCCTACTTCCTGCGCAATTTTTGAAGTGACCGGACTGTACGCGCGCCACTTCAGGCCTTTCATATCATCGATCGAATTGAGCGTCTTATTGGTATAAATTCCCTGAGGCGGCCAGGCCACAGAATACAACAGCTTCATGCCCTGGGATTCAAGTTTTTTTTCCAGATAGGGCTTCTGGGCCTGATACAGTTTCCAGGCCTGTTCATAGCCGGTGGCCAGGAACGGCAGGCCATCGAGTTCATAAATGGGATCTTCGTTAGCGAAGTTGCTCAGCAGGATTTCACCGGCCTGGGCCTGATTGCCCTGCACTGCTCGTTTGATTTCAGGCGCCTTGAACAGCGATGCATTGGAGTGGACGGTGATTTTGAATTCTCCGCCTGTCGCGTCGGCCACCGCCTTGACAAATTTCATGGCAATTTCAGTATGGAAATTGGAATCCGGATAGGCCGTGGGCAAATCCCATTGCGTAGCGGCTGATGCGTTCACGCTGAATAGCGCAGTGGCAAGCGCAGTCAGAACCAGAGCATTACTTTTCATGGATGGTATCCTTCAATGTCGAGGTTACGCGGTCGCTGACGCAGCCGAATCATCGGCAGCGTCTGGCGGACTGACAGTTACGGTTGTATCAGCCTCTTGGCTGTCCTATTGCAGAGAATATAAGATTTTTGCCGCAAGGGCACGAGAAGATTTTCAGGCAAAGGGAAAACACTGATAGGGTCTGCACTGAAAACGAGCGCTGCCGGCGCACGTATGCCAGGAGCCGACCTATAACAATTGACATGCCCAAGGACGAATCAAGGTCCGACGACAATTGTCCGCCACTGCGAAACCACAGCACCGTTGTAGCGGCAACCCGTTGGCGCGCAGGCGTGCGTGGCCGAAGGCGCAGCATGCAGGCGCTTATGCAGCCCGAACGATACCGTCGAAAACACCGGCATGATTTGTGCTGATACACTTGCATGAGATCCGTCAGAAAAACGACGAGCATTATTTTCAGAATCAGTATTTTTATCAGAGACAGGCAGGACGCAAAACATGAGCAAGTGGCAATTCTGGGTAGACCGTGGCGGCACCTTCACCGACATCGTCGCCATCACTCCGCAAAAAACACTACTAACCAGAAAATTGCTCTCGGACAATCCCGACCATTATGAAGATGCAGCGATTGAGGCAATACGCGATCTGCTTGGCGTTGCCAAAGGCGATCCGATCCCGGTGCAAGACATCGATTGCGTCAAAATGGGGACCACGGTTGCCACCAATGCACTACTGGAGCGCAAAGGCGAACGTGTTGTTTTTCTGACAACCCGCGGCTTTGCCGATGCCTTGCGGATTGCGTATCAGAATCGCCCGCGATTGTTCGACCGTCATGTTGTCCTGCCCGAGATGCTTTATGAGCAGGTGCAGGAAGTCGACGAACGGATCGACGCGGCCGGTAAAGTGATCACGTCACTGGACGAGCAGGCGCTGCGCGCGCAGTTGCAGACAGCCTATGACCAGGGACTGCGCAGCATTGCCATTGTATTTATGCATGCATGGCGCAACCCGACGCACGAACAATTGGCCGCGCAACTGGCCCGGGAGATCGGATTCACGCAGATTTCTGCCTCTCATGATGTCAGTCCGCTGATCAAGTTCGTCTCCCGCGGCGACACCACAGTAGTAGACGCCTATCTGTCGCCGATCCTGCGGCGCTACGTGGAGCGGGTGGCTTCGCAACTACCAGGTGTCAATCTGATGTTCATGCAGTCTTCGGGTGGGCTGTCGGACGCCCATCGCTTCCGTGGCAAGGACGCCATTCTGTCGGGTCCGGCAGGCGGGATCGTAGGCATGGCGCGCAGCAGCCAGCAGGCCGGCTACACGAAAATCATCGGTTTTGACATGGGCGGCACATCGACCGATGTATCGCATTTTTCGGGCGTTTACGAACGCGACTACGAAACCTCTGTAGCCGGCGTACGCATGCGCACGCCCATGATGCGTATCCATACAGTAGCCGCCGGCGGCGGCTCGATCCTGCATTTTGACGGTGCGCGTTTGCGTGTCGGGCCGGATTCGGCGGGCGCCAATCCGGGTCCCGCTTCGTACCGCAAGCAGGGACCGCTCACCATTACCGATTGCAATGTCATGCTGGGCAAGATCCAGCCGGACTATTTTCCGGCGGTGTTCGGCGCGCAGGGCAGTGAACCGCTGGACACAGAGATCGTGACAGAAAAATTCGGTGTGCTGAGCCAGCAGGTGAGCCAGGCAACCGGCAGGCAGGTAAGCCCGGAAGAGCTGGCCGCAGGCTTTCTGGCGATTGGCGTACAGAACATGGCCGAAGCAATTAAACGGATTTCCGTGCAGCAAGGCCATGATGTCACGCGCTATACGCTGACCACGTTCGGCGGCGCCGGCGGCCAGCATGCCTGCCTGGTTGCCGATGCGCTTGGGATGACAACGGTGTTTGCCCATCCATTGGGCGGCGTGCTGTCCGCCTATGGCATGGGTCTGGCCGATCAGGTGGCCATTCGCCAGCAAACCGTGGAAAAACCGCTAGAAGACAGCCTGATCCCGGAACTGGCGCAATTACGCGATCAGTTAGGCGAACAGGCCGGCGCAGAATTGGTGACGCGGCTGACCACCGGCATGCAGATCGCGCTCCATACCCGCGCGCTGTTGAAGTATCAGGGTACCGACAGCGCCCTGGAAGTGGACTTTGCCGACGCCGGGCAAATGCTTGCCGCGTTCAATGAGCAATACCGTCAACGGTATTCTTTTCTGATCGAGGGCCGTGCGCTGGTTGTCGAAGCCTTGCTGGTGGAGGCGGTGATTGCCGGCAGTCGGATTGACGAGACAATCATTACGAGGCGCGATAACAACCTGCCTGTGGCTGACTCGCATCGCCAGATGTACAGCAACGGCGCCTGGCATGACACGCCGGTATTCCTGCGGCAGGCGCTGCAGGCAGGCGACGTTGTGGCCGGTCCGGCGATTATTTCCGAAACCAACCAGACGACGATTGTTGAAGCTGGCTGGTCGGCAACCCTCAACAGCAAGGATCATCTGATTCTGACGCGAACCGTTCCCTTGCGCAATGCGCTGCCGGTTTCCACCGACGCCGACCCGGTCATGCTTGAGGTGTTCAATAATCTGTTTATGTCAATCGCCGACCAGATGGGCCTGAGCCTGCAGAACACCGCCTATTCGGTCAATATCAAGGAGCGACTGGATTTTTCCTGCGCGATTTTCGATGACCAGGGCAATCTGATCGCCAATGCGCCGCATATGCCGGTGCATCTGGGTTCCATGAGCGAATCGATCAAGACGGTGATGCGGGAAAACGCCGGCAATATGCGCCCGGGCGATGCCTATGTGGTGAACGACCCTTATCATGGCGGCACTCACTTGCCGGATATTACGGTTATCACACCTGTATTTGACAAGCAAGAAAAGCAGATCATTTTCTATGTCGGTTCGCGCGGACACCACGCTGATGTCGGAGGGCTCACGCCCGGCTCAATGCCGCCGGACTCCACGACCATTGAAGAAGAAGGCGTGCTGTTTACCAATTTCCAGCTGGTCCGCAAAGGCCGGTTTCGCGAACAGGAAGCGCGGGACATTCTGATGTCGGGGCGGTATCCGGCTCGCAATCCCGACCAGAATCTGGCCGATCTGCAGGCGCAGATCGCCGCCAATCAGAAAGGCGTGAGGGAATTGCACGCCATGTGCGATACGTTTGGACTGGAGGTGGTGCAAGCCTATATGCAACATGTCCAGGATAATGCCGAGGCGTCGGTGCGTCGCGTCATTCCCTTGCTGCGTGATGGCAGCTACACCTATAAGCTGGACAACGGCGCCATCATTCAAGTGGCGATCCGGATCCATGACGATCGAGAGTCCGTAAC
>DATGQC010000446.1:0-3788 GCA_035304425.1 Advenella sp. | reverse complement strand
AGGCCACGCCGGGCTTGTCAGGTACACCCAGCAACGTCAGTTTGGCTTCGTCGCGGCTGAACGCGATACCGGAAATGACAGCGGATTCCATTTTTGAATCTTCCTCAAAGGTAATTAATGTTCCTGAATTTTTCTCTTCCTGCAGCGGAATTGCAGGATCTGTGAGTGATGACAGGACGCGCAGCGGCACTTTGTATTTGCCGGCAAACTCGACGGAACGGATCTGCAGGACTTTGGAGCCCAGCGATGCCATTTCCAGCATTTCTTCAAAAGAGATGACCGACAGACGCTGGGCTTCGGGCACCACGCGCGGGTCGGTGGTGTAGACGCCATCGACATCCGTATAGATCAGACACTCGTCGGCGCCGATCGCAGCGGCAATGGCCACGGCCGACGTATCGGAGCCGCCGCGGCCCAGCGTCGTGATATGGCCCTCGGGGTCAACGCCCTGAAAACCGGTGACAATGACGACACGGCCGCTGTCCAGCTCAGCCTTGACGCGTTTGTCGTCTATGGACTTGATGCGCGCCTTGGTAAAAGAAGAGTCGGTTTTAACGGGCACTTGCCAGCCGGTGAAGCTGCGGGCTTTGATGCCCTGGGCCTGCAGAGCCAGGGCAAGCAGGGCACTGCTTGCCTGTTCGCCGGTAGAGGCGAGCATGTCAAGTTCACGACCATCGGGCAATTCGGAAATTTCCTTGGCCAGACCCAGCAGGCGATTGGTTTCACCGGACATGGCAGAGGGCACGACCACGACCTGATGGCCGGCGTTGTGCCACTTGGCCACGCGTTTCGCAACATTCTTGATTCGTTCAACGGAGCCCATGGAGGTTCCGCCGTATTTGTGGACTATGAGAGACATCGAATTTGCAATAAAAGTTGCCCGAGATCGGGAGTAACCCAATATTCTACAACGAGTGAAATATTTATTCTGGAAAAAGCCCGCCTGCACGGGCATTGCGTTACATAACCGTTCAGTGGCGCGTATTGCGGGCCGCTTGACCGGATCATTTTCTTTTTAAGCGTATTCGGCCCGCAGTCAGTGCATGTCATGTGATCACAGGCGTGGTATTCTCCTTTTCAGTGAACATCAATCATGTTTTTGAGGAGGATATCATGGCAAAAATAAAAGTCGTCCAGGTCGCCAGCGGCACGCAACGGGTCAATCGTCATCTACAGGAAAACTACGAGGTGCTGGCCTTGTGGGAGCAGGCCGACCCGCAGGCGTTTCTGGCGGAACACGGCAAGGGCGTGCGCGCTCTGGTGACCACCGCCGGACATGGACTGAAAAATGAATGGCTGGACAGCCTGCCTGATCTGGGCGTGGTCAGCAGCTTTGGCGTAGGCTACGATACGATTGATGCAAATGAGCTGAAAAAAAGAGGCATACAACTGGGCAATACGCCCGATGTGCTGAATGCATGTGTCGCCGATCTGGCGGTTTGCCTGCTGCTGGGCAGCGCCAGACAACTGGTCTGGGGCGACCGTTATGTACGCGAAGGGCGCTGGCCGGTAGAAGGCCAGTTTCCATTGGCGCAGAGCGTGTCCGGCAAAAACGTGGGCATTGTGGGTCTGGGCGGTATCGGGCTGGAGGTGGCGCGCCGGATGGCAGGCTTTGATTGCCAGATCCGCTACCATAATCGCAAGGCGCGCGCGGATGTGTCGTATGGCTATGAAGCCTCACTGGCGGCGCTGGCCGGTTGGGCCGATTACCTGGTGCTGACATGTGTGGGCGGGCCGTCCACGCATCACCTGATCAATCGCGAAGTACTGCTGGCGCTGGGGCGCCAGGGGACGGTCGTCAATGTATCCCGCGGCACGGTTATCGATGAAGCGGCCATGATCGAGCTGCTGCAGCAGGACAAACTGGGTTTTGCTGCGCTGGATGTGTTTGAACATGAGCCGGACGTACCGCCGGCGCTGCGCGAGCACGCGCGCGTCACGCTGATGCCGCACTCGGCCAGCGCAACGGTCGAAACCCGTCTGAAAATGAGTCAGCGTGTGATCGATAATCTTGACCGGTTCTTTGAAACGGGTCAGGTGATATCACGGGTTGTGTAAGTGGTGGCGCGGCGGACCCAGAACGTCTTCTAAATGACATTCTGAAAGGCTATTTCGCAGTATCTTGCAGTATCGACATTTTCGTATAATGAGTTCACGGCCTGCCTCGGTATCACCATACGCGGTCCCATTCAGTGCGGGGCGTGGCGGGCCACAGGCAATCATTATCCGGGTCGCAGACGGGACGGTCGTTCAGTCTGGCGCGGACAAAAAATAACGGAGACAGTAATGAAGATCGGTTTTATCGGGCTGGGTAATATGGGCGCGCCAATGGCGCTGAATCTGCTCAAAGCGGGCCATCAGTTGCAGGTGTTTGATCTGGTGGCTTCTGCCGTCGCCGAGCTGGTCCAGGCCGGAGCTACGTCGGCGGCCTCGCCCCGGGAGGTGGCGGCAGCCCGCCCCGAGGTGCTCATCACCATGCTGCCTGCCTCTGTGCATGTCCGCAAGGTGTACCTGGAAGAGGACGGGGTGCTTGCAGCGGTGGATCCGGGCGTGTTATTGATAGACTCTTCCACCATCGATCCACAAACGTCGCGCGAAGTTGCTGCGGCGGCCCAGCGGCAGGGCAATGCCATGCTGGATGCGCCGGTCTCTGGCGGTACGGTAGGCGCTAAGGCCGGTACGCTGACGTTCATGGTCGGTGGCGAACAGGCCGCCTTTGACAAGGCCAGACCGATACTGGAGCAAATGGGTAAAAATATTGTCTATTGCGGCGGGACCGGTAACGGGCAGGTCGCCAAGGTTGCCAATAATATGCTGTTGGGCATTTCCATGATCGGCGCCGCCGAGGCCATGAGTCTGGGGGTGTCGCTGGGCATGGATCCCAAGGTATTGGCCGGTATCATCAATACGTCATCCGGTCGTTGCTGGAGCACCGAAGTCTATAATCCCTGGCCGGACGTGGTGGAAACGGCGCCGGCATCCAAAGGCTATACAGGCGGGTTTGGAGCGGACCTGATGCTCAAGGATCTGGGGCTGGCCACCGAAGCGGCCCGCGCGGCCAAAGTGCCGGTGGTCATGGGGGCAGCGGCGCAGCAGCTGTATCAGACGTTCAGTGCGCAGGGTCATGGTCATCTGGATTTTTCCGCCATCATCCAGTCTATGGGAAAGGTTGAAAAATGAGCACTTTTGACACAGCGCTCAGCGAAGAACAACGCATGATCCGTGATCTGGCGCGCGAATTTTCCCAGCAGGAAATCGCGCCGCACGCCGCCGCCTGGGAGGCTGCCGGCTGGATTGACGATGATGTGCTGCGCCGTATGGGAGAGCTTGGCTTGCTGGGCATGGTCGTGCCCGAGGAGTGGGGCGGCTCGAAAACCGATTATGTTTCATATGCGCTGGCGCTGGAGGAAATCTCCGCCGCCGATGCGGCAACCGGCGCGCTGGTATCGGTTCACTGCTCTGTCGGTTGTGGAACGCTGCTCAATAGCGGCAACGACGCCCAGAAAAAACAGTGGCTGTCTGAACTGGCCAGCGGTCGCGCCATTGCGTGCTTCTGTCTGACCGAACCGCAGGCGGGGTCAGAAGCGCACAACCTGAAAACTCGGGCCCGGTTGCAGGACGGCAAATGGGTCCTCGACGGCGCCAAGCAGTTTGTTACCAATGGCAAGCGCGCCAGGCTGGCCATCGTTTTTGCGGTGACCGATCCGGACCAGGGCAAACGCGGTATTTCCGCTTTTCTGGTGCCCACAGATACCCCCGGGTTTATTGTGAACCGGGTGGAAAGCAAA
>DATGQC010000445.1:0-13720 GCA_035304425.1 Advenella sp. | reverse complement strand
CGTTTACGAGGTTGGCTTCGATAAATGGCAGTGGATTCCCCGCGGCGATATTATCGGCCTGATCGGGCTGTGGCTCGCGCTGCCGTGGGTGGTGCGTCCTTTGCTCAGGACACAGAGCCCGGGCTCGGCCCGCTCGTTCCACCCCTTCCTGGGCGGCACGGTCATTTTCGCCATCGTGCTTGTGATCGGCATGATGTTCTACGACCCTTATCCGCAGCACGGTAATCTGGCGAATAATCGCAATGCCGCTGGTGTCGACGTCGCGCAGAATGACTGGACGGCCTATGGCGGCACCAATAACGGTCTGCGTTTTTCCGCGCTCAAGCAGATAACCAAAGACAATGTGGGCGATCTGGAAGTGGCCTGGACCTATCATACCGGCGACCTGCGGCAGGACGAAGACGCCAGCGAATATACCTTTGAAGCCACGCCGCTGAAGGTAAACAACACGGTCTACCTATGTACTGCCCACAATGAAGTGCACGCCCTGAATCCGGAAACGGGCCAAGCCAAATGGAAGTATGCGCCCGAGAAAAACCGCTCCTATCTGCAACAGCACCAGACGTGCCGGGGTGTGAGCTATCATGAAGGCAATGGCGCGGTCGCCGCTGCCGCCACGCCGCCTGCAGATTCGGCATCCGCGGCGGTACCCGCGCAGGGCCAGGCGAGCGCATGCAGCAAGCGCATCCTGAGCGCCACGGCCGATGCCAAACTGATCGCGCTGGATGCCGATACCGGCAAGCTTTGCGCAGACTTCGGCAAGGGTGGCGTCGTTGACCTGCATGCCAATTTGGGCGAAGTTCGTCCTCATGCCTATATGCAGACCTCTGCGCCGCTGGTGGCCGGCAACCTGGTGATTGTCGGCGGCTCTGTCATGGATAACGGCTATGACAAGGGTAATCCTTCCGGCGTCATCCGGGCGTATGACGTGACGACCGGCCAGCTGGTCTGGAACTTTGATCCGGCCAATCCCGGGAACACGCAGCCGATTGCCCAGGGAGATCGCTATCCTCAGGATACGCCTGTCGCCTGGGCGACACTGAGCGCAGACACCAAGAATGGCATCGTGTATGTGCCTTTCGGCAACGCCTCTCCGGATCTGCTGGGCGATCAGCGTGACCCGAACAGCAATACCGAGAAGTTTCGCGATGCGCTGGTCGCGCTTGACTTGAAAACCGGCGCCTTGAAATGGCGCTTCCAGTCCTCCGCAAACGATTTATGGGACCGCGATAATCCGTCCCAGCCTTCGTTGCTGGATATCGATTACCAGGGGCAAAAGCAGCCAGTCGTTGTGCTGCCTACCAAAGTTGGAAACCTGTTCGTGCTGAACCGGCTGACCGGCAAGGCAGTGTATCCAATCAAACAGGTTGATGTGTCCACGCAAGGGCTGACAGGGGAAACCTACGCGCCGACGCAGCCGGTGTCGGCATTGAACTTCATCCCCGAGCCGCTGACCGAAAAATCCATGTGGGGCATGACGCCATTCGACCAGATGGCGTGCCGTATCGAGTTCAACACATTGCGTTATGACGGCAACCCCTGGACGCCGCCAACCGAAGCCGGCTCATTGATCTTCCCGGGCAATATCGGCGCCTTCAACTGGGGGTCGGTGGCCGTTGACCCCGAGCGTCAAATTCTGATCGGCGCGCCGGTTCGTCTTGCCTATAAATACAATCTGATCAAACGGACGCCCGAAACCGCAGACAAGCGTTTGTTCACTCAGAAAGATACGCCCTACTGGAACGAGAATTTTGACGGCACGTATGCGACCCAGATCCGGCAGCTTGCCTCCGGCCTTGGCGTTCCATGCATTGCGCCGCCATGGGGCCGCATGGTGGGGGTTGACCTGACCACCGGCAAAACGGCGTGGATGCGGCGCATTGGCAATACCAAAAACCTGAAGACCACCTTCCTGCCCATGCGTTTTCCCGTTGGCTTCCCCATGGGCATGGTGGCGCACGGCGGTCCGCTCACGACCGCTGGCGACCTGGTTTTCCATGGCGCAACGGCAGATAATTTCTTCCGTGCCTACGACATCAATACAGGCGAGCTGTTGTGGGAAACCGAGTTGCCCGCCGGTGCTCAGGCCACGCCGTCCACGTATATGGGCGCGGACAACAAACAGTACGTGATTATTGCGGCGGGTGGGCATGGTTCGCTGGGCACCCAGCAGGGCGATGCAGTGGTGGCGTTCCGATTGAAAAAATAAGGCGCCTGTCAGTGGAGCGTGTCGCTGCGATGAACGTCGCGCGGAATCGTTTGAGCCGCTGGTAAAAAATCCGGGAGCCTGGGCATCCCGGATCGCGTAAGCGGTCTCGTCATGCTGGCGGGTTTGAGGGCGAAATGCCCAGTCGCTGCAAAACGGCATCGGTATCCTGGCCCAGGCGCGGCGGTGGGCGCAGGGTGGCTTCCTGGGCAAGCATGCCCGGCATGCGCACCACCGGCAACGTCGAAGCGTAACCCAGATCCATTTCCTGAAAGAGACGATAGGTTTGCGCCTGCGGATCTTGGCGGAACGCATCGTAGTTTTGTACTGGCTGGCAGATCAGATCAATCTGGCGGGCGCCGGCAAGCCAGTGGGCGGTCGATTGCGTGACCAGTTGCGCCTCGATCAGGAGCCGCAACTGATCCTGATTATCGTAACGGGCTTTCTGGGTTGCGTAATCGGGATCGGAGAGCAGATCGGCGCGGCCGATCAAGGTAATAAAATCAACCACCTGCTGGTCCCGCATCGCGCTCAGGGCGATGTGGCCATCCTGGGTTTTGTAGATCCCGATAGCGGCAAACAGTTCGCGGCTGATGACGCCTTTGGTCGCCGCGTATTCCGCGTATTTCGGACCTTGTACGGCGCTGATGCCGTGCATGAGACTCAGGTCGATATATTGTCCCTGGTGGCTTTTGCGATGTCGGCGCATCAAAGCCGCCAGTACCGCATGACTGCCGTATATGCCGGTCACGATATCCACCACCGAAATCCTGACGCGGACGGGATTGGCCATATCGCCGGCGCCGAATGAAAATCCGGTATAAGCCTGCATGGCGGCGTCGGTAGCAGGCAAGTCGCGATGCGGCCCGGTCTGGCCGAAGCCTGTTACGGAAAGGTAGACCAGACCTGGGTTGAGCTGACGCACGTCTTCGTAGGACAAGCCCAGGCGGCTCATTACGCCGGGGCGGTAGCTTTCGATCAGGACATCGGCGCGGGCAATCATGGCCAGCGCCTTTTGTTTATCGACGGGGTCTTTCAGATTCAATGTCATCCCGTCTTTACCACGATTGAAATAGCCGAACAGCACGCTGGTGTCTTCATGGCGGTGGCCCAGACCGCGCAGCCAGTCTCCGGCAGGCGGTTCAATCTTGACGACGTCTGCGCCCATTTCGGCCAGCAGGCAGGCGCAATGCGGCCCGGCAATCCCCTGGCTGAAGTCCAGGACCAGCATGTCGGTAAGTGCATCATTTAACATACTGATCCTTAACCCAGGGAAATATGAGCGGCCCGGATGACGTCCCGCCATTTTTTTGTTTCAGAATCGATTTTTTCGCCCAGTTGTGCGGGCGTGCCGGTTGTCGGCGTGACGCCCAGCGTATTCAATTTGTCTTGCACATCGGGCTGTCCCATCGTCTGGGAAATGGCCTGATTCAGTTTCAGAACGACATCCTGTGGGGTGCCGGCCGGTGCGAGCAATCCATACCATCCGCTGGCTTCGAAGCCAGGCACTCCTGACTCCGCGACGGTAGGGACGTCGGGCAACACCGCAGCACGCTTTTCGGTTGTAATGCCCAGCGGCAGTAACCGGCCGGATTTGATCAGCGGAATCACGGATGCAAGCGACGAATAGGCAATATCTGTCTGCCCGCCCGCTACGTCTGTATTGGCGGCACTCTCCCCTTTATAAGGCACATGCACGGCGTCCAGCCCGGTCTGGCTTTTGAATAATTCCATGGTGAGGTGAGACGTGGTGGCGTTGCCGGCTGACGCGTAACTGAGCGAGCGCGGCTGTGCCTTTGCGGGCTTGATCAGTTCTTGTACAGATTTGATGCCGGTTTTGCTGTTTGTGACCAGTACCAGGGGAAATGAGCCCAGGGTTGCCACCGGCGTAAAATCACGCTGGGTGTTGTACGAAAGATCTTTGTACAGACTGCTGTTGACCGCAGCCACGCCCTGGTACACCAGGATCAGCGTGTATCCGTCGGCTGGCGCCTTGGCGGCTGCTTCCATGCCGATAATACCGCCTGCACCGGGTTTGTTTTCGACCACCACCGGTTGTTTAAGCTGGTCCGACAAGCCAGCGGCCACCAGACGGGCCAGCGTGTCGGTCAGGCCGCCTACCGCAATGGGCGCGATCAGTCTGATCGGATGGTCAGGGTAGGCGGCGTTGGCCGCGCCTGCAGCGGTCATCAGCGTCATTCCCATGACCAGGGACTTCAGGGTTGAATGAAACACGTTTTGTCTCCTTGGGTGAAAGGCGATTATCGGCCAAATGATTCCTTTGATAGGGTTATCTGCGTTTCCCGGGATGAATGTTCATTGTTTTCGCAATGATCTCAAGCATGATTTCATTGGCGCCGCCGCCAATGCCGGTCTGGCGCAGATCACGGTAGGCGCGCGAGATCCAGTTTTCCGACATGACGCCTTGTCCTCCCCAGTACTGCAGGCATTCGGAGGGGATCTTCATCGAAAGCTTGCCTGCCAGGTACTTGGCCATGGAGGCCAGCTGCGTGATATCCTTGCCGTCCATGTATTGATCGATGGCCCGGTACAAAAGCGAACGCAGCGCTTCGATCTCGGATTGCACTTCCGCCATTTTGTGGTAGACAACCTGATTTGACAGGACGCTGTGTCCAAACACCTGACGCTGGCTGGTGTACTCGATTGTTTCTTGGACAGCCAGTTCCATGGAGCGCAGGCAGCGTGCGGCGACGAACATGCGCTCCTCCTGGAACTGCTCCATCTGATAGATAAAACCCATGTTTTCATCGCCAATACGGTTGCTGACCGGCACCCGAACGTCGTCAAAGAAAAGCTCGGCGGTATCTGATGCGCGCAGCACCATCTTGTCGAGCTTGCGCGAGACGCTGACGCCGGGCGTCTTGAGCGGCACGATGATCAGCGATTTGTTCTTGTGTGGCCCGCCTTCCTGCGAGGTATTGCACAGCAGGCATATCCAGTCGCCCTGGACGCCGTTGGTGATCCACATTTTGGAGCCGTTGATAACATAGTCGTCGCCATCGCGCCGCGCCCAGGTCTTGATTTGCGAGACGTCGGAACCGGCAGACGCTTCACTGACGCCAATGCAGCCGACAAGGTCTCCGGCAATGGTAGGCGCAAGGAATGCTTTTTTCAGCGCATCGCTGCCATGGCGTGTGAGCGCCGGCGTGCACATCGTACTTTGCACGCCGATGGCGGAGGTCAGTCCGCTGGATCTGACCTCGCCCAGGGTTTCGGCAAAGACCATTTCATAGCTGAAATCCAGCCCCATTCCGCCGTATTCTTCAGGCTTGCCGATGCCCAGCAGGCCGGCGGATCCCAGAGCCTTCATGACCTGATGGGCAGGAAAAATCTGCTCCGCCTCCCATTGATCAATATGGGGATCCAGATGTTCCTGGATAATTCGCCGGGTGGTGCGTTGCAGTTCATTATGTTCGTGAGTCAATTGCATGTGTTGTCCTCGTTTCTTTCATTCTTCTCGTTGGGTGTGCGGCACGATCGCAGATTATTTCGTACGGGCAAGCCGGACATGACCGCTGATCAGCGACGATCCTTGTTGATCTTTGATCCATACGTCGTATTGCTTCGGGTCGTCCGGGTTGCGTTGACCGCCGGCGGTAATGGTGCCGCCTGCGTACAGCGGTTTTAAAAAGCGTATATCCAGGTCAAGGCTGTTCAGCAGGCTGCTGTCGAAGGTGCGCGCCAGCGCCTGCCAGATCAGATTAAGCGACAGCGTGCCGTGCGCAATGGTGTTGCCCATGGGCGTCGCGGCTGCGAACGCAGGATCGACATGCAGGGGATTGAAATCATCGGTCAATTCCGCGTAGGTATTGATGTTCTCTTGCGAGACCGTCATGGATACTTCTTGCAGTTGTTCAATCATTGTGTCCAATCCTCATTGTGCCCAGATCAGGCTCATCTTGCCGACGTACAGCGGGCGCTGATTCGCATCATAGCCGGTGACCTCCAGATCAAGATAGCGTCGCCCCCGCTTGATCTGTTTGTCGATACAGCGAATTTTGGAATGAACGCTGTCTCCCGCCTGCGGCAGGTTTTCAATTGTCATCAACTGGCGTGCGTGGATATTGCCCGGTGGGCGAGGGGTGACCACCTTCAGGAAGGCGCGCATCATCAGTGCGATGCATAAGCCTGTCTGTCTGGCGGGCTGATCCTGCTCGCTGGCGCCAAACAGGCTGTCCCAGGTGGCGATCAGGCCGGCATCTACCGGCTCTTGCCAATCACCAAGCTCTGTGCCGGGAGTAAACGAATCATAAGTCAACACGTCGGTCATGCCGGCTCCTTTTCAGCAATGGGAAGCAGGCCTTCCGGCCGTGCCTCGAATCGAATGCGCACTGTGTCGCCAATGGTCAGATTGATGTCGGCGCCGTCGCGCATATTAACCATGAGGCGAAACCCCTCTTGCATGTCTATCAGGGCGATCACGTAGGGCGTCTCGCTCTTGAAAGCGGGCGTGGGCGCACGATAGACCGTGGTATGACTGAGTACGACGCCCAGTCCGCAGGCATCTTGCCATGCGAGGTCTCGGCTATGGCAACGCGTGCAGACGCTTCTGGGAATCAGTTGCACCGTGCCGCAGTGTTGGCACAACTGATAGCGGATTTTCTCTTGCTGACATCCATCCCAGAACGGGCGATTGTCGGCGGTGGGGCGAAAGGCGGGCTTTTCCATGTCAGACAGCTCCAAAAACCAATGAACAATGAGCGGAAAGAATGCCTCCGTCGCCATGCACAAAGGCCAGGCGGGCATTGTCTACCTGTCGCTGTTGCGCCTGACCGCGCAATTGATGCACGGCTTCGACGGCATGGAACATGCCGCCGGCTGCGCCCGAATGCCCATAGGAAAGCAGTCCGCCATGGGTATTGCACGGCAGCGAGCCGTTCAGCCCCAGTTGGCCGCCCAATGCAGCGGGACCGGCTTGGCCGCGTTCAAAAAAACCGATGGATTCGAGTTCTACCAACAGCGTAATCGTGAACGAATCGTAGATTTGCGCGACATCAATATCGGCAGGTTTTACGCCGGCCGCGGCGAATGCCTGCGCCGACGATGTCTTGCAGCCGAAATCGGTCAGGCTTGGCGCTGCGATGATATGTTCATGGGTATGGCCCTGGCCGGCGCCCAGAATTTCAATTCCGCGACGCTGGCTTGTTGCAGCCGCTGTCCTGCTGCTGATGACCAGCGCGGCGCCCCCGTCTGAAATCAGGCAGCAATCGAGCAAATGCAGCGGCGAACAGATTTCGCGCGACTGCAGTACATCGTCGATCGTAATCGGGTCGCGTTTATGAGCCTTGGGATGGCGTCCTGCATGGCGGCGATGTTCGACGGCGATGGCGGCCAAGTGTTCGGACGTGACGCCGAATTCATGCATATAGCGTTGAGCGACCAGGGCATAGGAGGCGGGAACACTGATGCCGAAGGGGCGCTCGAACTGTGGATGGCCTACCTCCGAGAGCGCAGCGACGGCGCCGTCGCGCGACATGCCGGTCAGACGATTGTCTCCCGTAACGACAAGGACATGCTGACATTGACCGCTGGCGACCAACGCAGCGGCCTGCATAATCATGATGCACGCGCTGGCGCCCCCGGCCTGAATGGCCGAACAGAATTTTGGATGAATGCCTGCATATTCGCAAAAGACCGAGCCCAGCATCAGGTGCGGTTCGGTGAAAGAATACGCGCACAATACGCCATCGATGTCGCCCGGCTCAAGCCCGGCATCGCCAATGGCGCCGAACGCAGCCTGCGTATGCAGTCCCATGCAACTGGACTGCGGCAGTTCGCCTATCTGAGTATCATAGGCGCCGGTAATAAAGGCATGCATGCTCATGTGCGCTCACCTTCAGGGCCTGTGTCTTTTGGCCAGTTGAACGACAGCGGCTGCTTTTGCAAAAAGCGTGCGACGGCGTTGTCGTGGTAATCGGTGTGCAGGGCGAGCGCTTGCGCATGCGACTCCAGTTCGGCCAGCGTGCTCTGGTCCAGGTTGAATGAACGGTTAAGAATGTTTTTGGACATGCCCAGCGCTTCGGTGGATGCCGTATGAAATCGGGCGGCCAGATCCAGGGCTTCCTGCAGCAGCGATTGCGCGGGAACGATCCGAAACAGGATGCCCAGCGCATGGGCTTCGTCTGCAGGGACTTCTCTTGCAGTGAAAACCAGCTCCTTGGCACGTTGCAGGCCCACAATGCGAGGCAACAGGAAGAAGCCGCCCAGATCAGGCACCAATCCTATACGGCCGAACACGGCGCAAAAGCGGGCGGCCGGCGTGCCCAGAATAAAATCGCAGGCCAGGGCAAGATTGAAGCCGGCCCCGAAGGCCGGGCCATCTACGGCTGCAATGACCGGCTTTTCCAGATTGACCAGTTCCTGGAACCAGGTGTGCAGCAGACGGATGCGCTCGCGATCCTTGTAAATCGGCCGCTTTGCCGCAGACAACGACTTGAGGTCGCCGCCAGCGCAAAAAACGCCCTGGGTACCGGTAATAACGACGGCCTTGACGGTATCATCGTCCCGCGCCTGCAAGACCGCCTGTGCCAGGCTCTCCCGGACTTCAAGATCAAAGGCGTTGCGTCGTTCCGGACGGTTCAGCGTGATGACCAGCGTAGCGTCGTGTTTTTCACATAAAATGTAATCCGTCATGATTTGAACCCCAGGTTGCTTGCAATAATATTTTTCTGAATTTCGCTGGTTCCTTCGCCAATCACATAGACAAGCGCATCCCGATGAATACGACCCACCGGGAACTCGCGCATAATGCCGGCGCCCCCCAGGATGCGAATCGCCTGTTCGCTGGCGAACACCGCCGTTTCCGACGCGACGAGTTTGACGCGGGCCGCAGTGGCAGCGTCCAGCGTGCCCTGATCCACGCGCCAGGCCCCGTAATAGACCAGCCATCTTGCGGCCTCGATACGGGCGGACATATCGGCCAGTTTGTGACCAATCGCCTGGTATTGACCAATTCGTTTGCCGGCGACCACCCGTTCGCTGGCGTAACTGGCGGCGGCATCGAAAGCCGCCCTGGCCATGCCCAGTGCATTGGCGGCCACGCCCACCCGGTTTTCACTTAGCGAGTCAAGAATGATGGGGTACGTGCCTTCTATCTCTCCCAAGAGACAGTCATCCGGCACAAAGGCGTTGTCAATATGGATCAGGGCGGTTTCCGACGCCCGGATGCCTTCTTTTTTGAGTTTGGACATGTGGAACCCCTCATTGGGGAGTTCAACGATAAACAGACTAATGGATTCCGGCTTCAGCTCGCTTTTGGTGCGCGCGGCGACCAGCAAAAAATCGGCAAATGGCGCATTCGTGATATAAAGCTTGCTGCCGTTGAGTCGCCAGCCGCCTGCGACGCGTTCTGCGCGCGTCTTCATGGCGCGCACATTCGATCCTCCATCGGGCTCGCTCAACCCGAACCCGGCCACTTTTTCTCCTGCCAGTGCGGGCGCCAGAAAACGCGCTTTCTGTTGCGACGTGCCTGCTTTCCAGATCGGCCATATGCCAAGGTGTGTATGTGCTGACCAGGTCGAGGCAAACGCCTGCGACATGTAGCTGAGTTCCTCGCGCACAATGCAATCGCTGATCTTATCCAGGCCGCTGCCGCCATCCGCTTCAGGATAGCGCACGCCCAGCAGACCCAGTTCGCCCCAGCGCCTGAATACCTGTTTTGGAAACTGTTCGGTTTCCTCTGCTTCGAATACCAGACAGGCCAGCTCATCCTGGCACAGCCGCCGAATCGTGTCGCGAACGCCTTCGTGTTCGCCTGAAAATTCAAAATTCAAACTCACTCCTTTCCTCCGGTCGGACTCTGGCCTCACCCAGTGATAGCTCAGATTATTTCTTATAGAGAATATAATTCTCTTTGAAGAATATAATAACAACGTTTTTCCAGTATCGTCAATTACCCGTCTGGGTTTGTTGTTTCGCTTGACAAGGCATTGGCGAAATTATAGACTAAATTCGCATTACAGATTATTATTCTCTATAAAGAATATTGGAGACAACATGAAAATCAGAAAATATGTGAGAACGCCGGCTTGGCTCATGGCTTGCGGTGTTCTGCTGGCGCCGGGTCTGCTTCTGCCCGGCGGTGCGCTTGCCGAAGAAAAGTTTCCGGTCAAGCCGGTGGAAATTATCGTTGCGTCTTCCGCAGGGGGGATTCTCGATACGATTGCACGGATTGCGGCGCATGGTATTGAGCGTCTTGGACAACCTGGCGTTGTGAAAAATATGCCGGGTGGCGGTGGCACGATCGGCACGGCAGCGGTCGCCCGCGCGCGCGCCGATGGCTATACCCTGGGCGCGATCGCAACCAGCCATGGCATCAACCCAAGCCTGTATTCGAATCTGCCTTTCGATACGAAACGTGATTTCACCAATATCACGCGAATGGTAGAGCTGACCAACTTCCTGGTCGTCAACCCGGCGGTGCCTGCCTCAAATCTTAAGGAGTTCATTGCGCTGGCCAAAGAAAAGCCGGGCACGCTTACGTATGGATCGGCAGGCCAGGGACAGTCCAATCACCTTTCAGGCGAGTTATTGCAGCAAAAGGCGGGGATCAAACTGGTTCATGTGCCTTACCGGGGAAGCGCGCAGGCGTTGACAGACGTGATCGGCGGCACTGTCTCGGCCATGTTTGTCGACGCACTCTCCGCCGAGCCTTACGTCAAGGCCGGCAAGGTAAAGCTCATTGCAGCCACGGGACTGACCCGCTCGCCCGCGTATCCCGATTATCCGACCTTGAACGATTCCGGATTGCCTGGGTTCAATGGCAATACCTGGCTTGGATTGGTCGCGCCCGCCAATACGCCCAAGGCCATCATCGACAAACTGTATGGCGCAGTGCGTGAGGAGTTTCAGAACCCCGAGGTGAAGGCCCGCCTGATCAAGCAAGGCGTGACCCCCGTTGCATCACCGCCGGACAAGTTCAGTGCTTTTCTGGACGACGAAATGCATCGCTGGCACGAGGTGATTCAAGCGGCCGGCATCAAGGCGAACTGACATGATAGGTGAAATTGAGTTGGATACGATGACTGATATAAACGCTGGCAAGATGACTGAAAACAGGCGCGCTGTGCGTGCCGCTGCCGTACTGGAAGCGCGAAGCGTGGCCATTGTGGGCGCATCTGCCGACCCGAACAAGATAGCGGGACGTCCCCTGGCCTACATGATTGAACGCGGCTTTGTCGGTCAGCTTTTTCCGGTAAACCCCAATCGCCAACAGGTGCAGGGACTCAAAAGCTATCCCAGCCTGGCGGCCATCGGCCAGCCGGTTGATCTGGTGATTGTGGGCACGCCCGCCGGGCAGGTGGAGGCGGTCATTCGGGAAGGCATCGCGGCCGGCGCTGGCGCCTTTGTGGTTTTTTCTTCAGGGTTTTCGGAATTGAATGAAGCCGGCGCTATCTTGCAGGCAAGGCTGGGTGCGTTGGCCAGAGAACATAATGTGACCATTCTGGGCCCCAATTGTCTTGGTGCGATTAACAGCGAGACCGGGCTGATCGCTTCGTTTACGACGGCCATGGAGGAGACGCCCATCAAGGCAGGCGGCTTTTCACTGGTGAGCCAGAGCGGCGCCCTGGGCGCCTATTGGCTTGATATCTGCCTGCGTTCGGGGCTTGGGTTCGGTAAATGGATTGCAACCGGCAATGAGTGCGACCTTGATGCGGCCGATGCGATTGCCTATCTGGCCCAGGACCCGCAAACGAAGGTGATCGGCCTGTATGTGGAAGATATTCGTGATACATACGCCTTTCGCCGCGCCTTGCGTCTGGCCGCGCAGCGCGGCAAGCCGGTGATCGCGATCAAGGCGGGGCGTTCCAGTCTGGGCGCGGCCGCAGCGGCTTCGCATACGGGCGCGCTTGCGGGTGATGATGCGCTGTATGAGGCGTGCCTGAGTCAGTATGGCGCCTTGCGGGTGAATTCGTTGAGCGAAATGATCGATGTCGCCCGCTTGTTTCTGTTCGATAGCATTCCTCTGGGGCATCGTGTGGCGACCATGTCGGTTTCCGGTGGAGCGGGTGTCCTGATTGCCGACTTTTCGGAGCACCTGGGTCTGGACTTGCCAGCCCTGTCGCCGCAGACCGAGCGGGCGCTCGCAGACGTACTGCCGTCATTTGTCAAGGCAGCCAATCCCCTGGATCTGACGGGCAACGTGGTGCAGAACAATGCAAGTATTTCCCGTGCGCTGCAGGCGGTGGCAGCGGATCCGAATAATGATGTCATTGTTCTGTTTGTCGGATTGATGCACAGTATTGCGACTGCATTTACCGATGCGATTGCACAAGTGCGGCGCAGTGCCGACCGGCCTATCGTGGTTATCTGGATCGGCGCCAAGGATGAAACGGTCGCCATCCTCGAACAGGCCAATATCCCGGTTTTTCGTGATATTCCCCCGGCGATGACGGCCATTGCCGGCGCCGTTCGTCTGGCGCGACTGCGCAAGGCTGCCGCCGATCAGTGCTTGCCGGAGCCGGTCCTTGCACCGGATGGGCTGAATCGTGGCGCCTCTGCGCTGGCCGAATGCGTGAGTAAAGATCTGCTGCGTAAAATAGGAGAGTTGAATGTGCCCGCGGGGATCCTGGTGCAGGGCGAGGACGACCTGCCTGCGCTAGCCGGGCGTTTCTCGTATCCGGTGGTCGCAAAATTACAGGCCGACAGTCTGATGCACAAGAGCGACATCGGCGGCGTTGTGCTGGGTATAAAAAATGAAACGCAATTGAGCGCTGCAATCGCAAGTCTCAGGCAAATCGCCGAACGCCATCATGTCGATGCGCTCGGGATTTTGATTGAACCCATGGTGCCGTTTGATCACGAAATGTTGCTGGGCCTGCGCCGTGATCCGCGTTTTGGACCTGCGTTGACGCTGGGGCGTGGTGGTGTCGACGTTGAGCTCGATCCCGATGCCGTCAGCCGTTTGTTGCCACTGGATGCGCAACAGATTGCGGGCATGATCCGCTGCCTGCGCTCAGCGCGCCGCTATGACGGGTTCCGGGGGCGGGATAAAGTCGATATCGCGACGCTGTCCGCAAGTATTGCGAAACTCTGCCAGGCGTTTGCTGAAACGCCTGAACTGGCCGAAATCGAAATCAATCCGCTCGCCGTGCAAGCAGATAAGGCATGGGTGCTGGACGCTGTTGTGAGTCGCATCAATGATTGAGAACAATACACGCGTCATTATCAGGGACGTGGACGCAATACGGTATGTGACCCTGAACCGGCCTGAAAAAGCCAATGCGCTGAGTATGTCCATGCTTCACGAATTGCGTTGTGCGATACAAAGCAGCGAGGCGGCGGGGATACGCTTGGTGGTGCTGCGCAGCGCGTCTCCCAGGCTCTTCTGCGCCGGCGCCGATATCGAGGAGTTTTTAGAGGGGCCGGATCAGCTGGCGCAACAGAGCGAGGCGCTGCGGGAACTGATCGATGCAATGGCGCGTTGCCCGCTGCCCCTGCTGGCCTTGGCTCGTGGCAGGGCGGCGGGAGCAGGAGCGATTGTGTTGTCGCTGG
>DATGQC010000444.1:0-6443 GCA_035304425.1 Advenella sp. | reverse complement strand
GGAGTATGAGAAAGAGACGTTCGACGTAGCACGTCACGTGATGAGTCCTCCACTGAGATCCAAAGAGTCGCAAAAGGCGTTATGGACAGCATTGAAAACTGATGATCTGCAATTGGTGTCGACGGATCACTGTCCATTTTGCATGAAAGAAGGCCACTTAGGTCGCATCAATCAGAAGCCATTCGGTGAACATGATTTTTCCAGGATACCCAACGGTGTACCGGGCGTGGAAACTCGTATGACGGTGATATTTGATGGTGGCGTACGCGAAAATAGGATATCACTTAACCGTTTCGTTGAACTTACGTCTACTGCTCCGGCAAAACTGTTTGGTTTATTCCCTCGCAAGGGAACAATAGCGGTAGGCAGTGATGCTGATATTGTTCTCTTCGATCCTAACGAAAAACATACGATTTCGGCACATACTCACCATAGCAATTGCGACTATACCCTGTTCGAGGGCAAGCAGGTGACCGGTTGTGTGAAAAAAGTGTTTTTGCGCGGCAACTTAATCGTAGACGGCAAAAAATGGTTAGGAAAAGCCGGCAACGGTCAATTTGTAAAACGTGGCGAGGTGGGTGGTTTTTAGTCGCCCTGAATTGCCTGCATAAACTGGAGCAAGGATTGAGAATATGCCAAGCACAATAATTACGGACAAGCTGAGCCATTGGATTGACGAGCACTTCGATGAGCTGGTCGCGTTTCTTCAGAAAATGGTTCAAATACCCACAGATATGCCACCGGGAAACAATGCGCCTCATGCGCAAGCCGTTGTTGAGGCCCTCTCGGCCTGGGGCTTGAACGCAGCAGCGCATCCCGTACCGGATGATATGGTTAAGTCTTATGGCATGACTAGTATTACCAATCTCATTGTTCGTCGTCCTTATGGTGAAAACGGTCCAATCGTCGCAATGAACGCACATGGAGACGTTGTCCCTCCAGGCGAGGGTTGGACTCGTCCCCCGTATGGCGGCGTGGTTGAAAATGGCAGACTGTATGGTCGTGCCGCAGCAGTATCTAAAAGTGATTTTGCCACCTACATTTTTGCAGTGCGCGCTTTAGAGGCGCTGGGGATGCCTCTGAAAGGATGCGCAGAATTGCATTTGACTTACGACGAAGAGTTTGGTGGTTTATTCGGCCCCAAATGGCTGTTGGATCAAGGTCTGACAAACCCAGATTATGTAATTAGTGCCGGTTTCAGCTATAGCGTAGTTACTGCACATAACGGCTGTCTGCAATTTGAAATAGAGGTGTTAGGTAAGGCAACGCATGGTTCGATGCCAGAAACAGGGCACGACGCGTTAGCAGCAGCAACGAAAATATTACAAGCCATTTATGAACGAATTCCTTTACTTAGTTCAATGCGATCATCCATCCCTGGCATCAATCACCCGACAATGATTGTCGGTCGGATCGATGGTGGCACCAATACCAACGTCGTTCCAGGACAGGTGATTCTAAAAGTAGATCGCCGGTTGATCCCAGAGGAGGATCCTGCTGTGGTTGAAGCCGACGTTCGTGCCTTTATAGAGGCGGCGGTATCCGGCTTGGAAGGAATAACGATAAATATCAAACGAATACTTTTTGCCAACGCGCTGCGTCCCCTTCCGGGTCATGCGAAGTTAGCAAATCTAATTCAAAAAAACGCCCAGGAAATATTCTGTGTAGAAATACCATTAACGGGGTCACCGCTATACACTGATGCTCGCCTGTACAGTGAGTATGGAATACCTGTGGTTCTGTATGGTGCGGGTCCTCGCACTATACCGGAGTCAAAGGCTAAGCAGGCAGACGAAAACATCGAACTGGAAGTGTTGCGTAAGGCCACTAAGGTCGTTGCTATGACGCTAAGTGACTTTCTCTTGCTGTGACATGGTATGCAGACATTGTGATTACACAGAAAAGGTATTTTTAAGATATCCGTGGCCAGATTGGCAAGGTCATTCGCATGGGGTTCAGAATGCGTAAATAGCATTACGGGATTTTTCTATGAAATACCGGATTAAAAGACTGTGAGTGCAGAATATAATGACTGCAATTAATCACGCGTCTTTTATCTCGACATTGATCATATAACCAAACCCTCTTGCTGTGTGCAATAGTGGTGGCTCACCTTCGTGTTCTATTTTTGATCGCAGATAGCGGATGTATACATCGACCACTTTGGTTCCCGGATCAAAATCCATGCGCCAGACGTCACGCAGCAATTGGGCTCTGCTGACAACGATGCCGGCATGTTCCATCAGGTACGCGAGCAGGGCGAACTCTTTGGCTGTGAGCTCGATGCGCCGTTGCCCGCGTTGCGCCGTTTTGGTGCGGAAGTCGAGCTGCAGGTCTCCTACTTGCAGCAGCTGGGTTGCGCGACGCAATTGCTGACTACGACGCAGCAGCGCCTGCATCCGTGCAACCAGTTCGTCAAAGGCAAACGGTTTTGTCAGATAGTCGTCAGCGCCCCGGTTCAGGCCCGTGATGCGGTCATGTAATTCAACCTTGGCGGTCAGCATCAGGATCATACTTAGGCATCCGTCTGCCCGCAATCGCGAGCAGACTTCGATCCCTTCCAGTTTCGGCAGCATGACGTCCAAGACGATCAAATCGAAGTCTCCATCGCGTGCTGTCTCGTAACCATGCATGCCGTCGCGGGACACGTCGACGTCGTAACCTTCGGCCCGCAGGCCTTTTTCCAGAAACGAAATAATGCGTGGATCATCTTCAATTAATAGTACTTTGGCTATATTCATATTTTTGTCCCCAGGGGCAAGCGCATGGTGAGTGTCGAGCCTTTGCCGACTGTGCTGCTGAAATTGATGCTGCCATTATGCTTGTCAACAATCCAGCGCGCGATAGGCAATCCCAGCCCGCTTCCGACCTTCCAGCACGTTTGGGCCAGCCTGCCCCGATAAAACCGATGGAAAATATAAGGTACCTCTTCCGAAGGGCAGCCCACGCCCTGATCCTTGATCGACAGTTCGGCCATCTGGCCATCGGAGCGAATAAAAATGCAAATCGTGGTGTCTGACGGGGAGTATTTAATAGCGTTGTCAAGCGCAATCATGATTGCCTGTTTTAGTCGTACGACATCTCCAAAAATGCTGACGGTTTGCGCGGGGTTATCGCAACATATAACAAGTTTGATATTGCGGCTTTGCGCCAGTACACGGATGTCATCCAAAGCTGTCTGGGCTATCTCATGCAGATCTGCCATTTTCTTATCGAACAGTATGTCGTCGCCCTCGGAGCGGGCAACAAATAACAAGTCTTCAATGAGCTGCGTCATCTCCTCGGCGCGCGCAACAATAGCTGTTAATGATTCACGGTATAGGGGTTCCGGTTGCGTTTTGCCTCGTAGTGCGATTTCAGCTTCGCCGCGTACTGCGGTCAGGGAGGTGCGTAGCTCGTGACTGATGTCTCCCAGGAATCGCACGCGCTGCTGATCAACCTGAGTCAGACGCTGGTTCGCTTGAGCCAGATCCTGCGTGCGCTGTGCAACTTCTTCTTCGAGTTTGCTTTTGGCGCTGGTCAGCATGGCATGCTGCATTTGCAACTGCGTAGCCATTGCGTCAAAACTGTGCGATAGTTCACCGAACTCGTCCCGGGCCTGGCTACCGATGCGATACTGGAGCGAGCCCTTTTCAATGGCCCGGGTTCCTGCGGTCAATGCACGAATCGGACGATTGATCGAACGCGTCAGGAAATGGCTGGAGACAAACGTCAATGACAGCAGGATCGCCAGCAGCGTCAGCATGGTCACGGTCACATTGCGTTGCAATTGGCCGGCGGCCGCTTCCAGCCTGGCCACTTCGCGTCGTTTGGCCTGTGCGCTTTTAGCCACAAGTTGCTCAAATTCCCGGTCCAGGCGGTTTTCGATTTCTATGCGAAACAGGGCAATGGCGTCATCACGTCTGCCGGCGGAATACAAGGCAAGCAGTCGTTCAACCGAGTGGTTGATGTCGTCTATCAATAAACCCATACGGGTATAGCGCGAGGGCGCGGCGCGGTCGTCAGCGCGAGGGCCGTTTTTAAGGTCTATCGATTGCAGGCGCTGGAAGGAATTGTGCACGTCGTTACGCGCGCTTTGAAAATCGGGCAGTTCCGACGGGCCCATTAATATGAGCTCGGCTATTTGTTCCGAGTAACGGTTGGCGTCAACGGCGAGGCGCGCTGTCGCGGACAATTCCTTACGGGCGTCCGTGACCTGGTCCGCGTAACGCTTTGTCATATGCAAGGCGATAATTGAAGTGGCAGCCATGGCAATGACGGCGAAGGCCACAATAAACTGGAAAATCCAGATTCGGGTCTTGATGGTCAAATGAACCTCGTCAAGTAGTTGGCGCGCATTGCATTGTGCCTGGCAGATAAACCCGCGGATTATCCATGCCATGGTCGACGCAACAGCGGCAAACTAATAAGCGTACAGTTATTTCTTGCAACACTCTGTTGTGTTGTTTTTATATATATGAAGGCCTGTAACATCCATATGCCAAATGGCATCTGCAGCCGCCAGCCATCGCGGATCATTTGTTACCAATAAAATAGTTGCATTGTTGTTTTGCAGCACGGGCGCCAGCGTCTCGGTTCTTACGGTATCGAGCAAGACATCGGCATCGTCAATCAGCAACAAACGTGGCTTGCCCATAATTGCCCGGGCAATGATCAGACGTTGCCGCATAGCCGCAGGAATGTCCGTCGCATGTTCCGCAATGCGGGTGGCCAGACCACGGGGTAAGGCTTCAATCGCTTTGGTCAGTCCGCATAACCGCAGGGTTTGATCGATTTCGGCATCGGTGGCTGCCCGGGCGCGATAGGTCAGGTTGCGACGGATCGAGCCACGCAGCAAGGGCACGCTGGGTGAAATGGTTCCTACCGCCTGGCGAATGGAGTTAAGATCATGTTCGCTCAGATTCTGCCCATCCAGGCAGACCATCCCATGGGTGGGATCGAACATGCGGGTGGCCAGGCCCAGCAGCGCAGATTTGCCGGTGCCGCTTGCGCCGGTAATCGCTATCAGCGCGCCCGCCTGGGCCTGCACGTTGACCTGTTTAAATACGCCGTCTACCGAGACATCTTTGAATACAAGCAGGCCCGGCCCGGCAGACAGCGGTGGCAATTGCTGACCGGAATCCAGGCTGGGCAATAGCAGGAATCTGCCCAGTACGTCCCGTGCCGCTCGGAAATTCTGCAAAAAAACAAACACTCGGCTCAGATCTCGTATTGGTGAGTCCAGCAGATTAACAACGAGAATGGACGCCAGCAGTGTGCCCCAGTCGATGCGCTCGGCCTGCAGCAGGCTGGTGATCAGTACGAGAGCGGTCAGTATGGGTGAGATCGCATCGGGCAGGGCACGAAGCAGACTTGCCAGACGAGTCTGCGAGACGGCCGCGTCGGCCAGTCGTTTGCTCTGTTTTTTCAATCGAGCACGTTCGCCGCGCGCTCGTCCGAATACGCGAACAGGGGACGATGCACCCAGCCGTTCACCAAGGTTGGCGGCCAGGCGACCGCGTTCGCTGCGCAGTTTGCGCACGCGTTTATAGAGTGGCGTACCGGCAACGGCGAGCAAGGCCAGCGCAATGACAATCACGACCGCGACACAGGCGGCAATGAGGAGGCTTAGCCAGGCCAGAATAGCGATCGCAGCCACAATGGTGATGGCAGAGACAAGCAGGCCGGCAAGTCCGCGGCCGACCCAGTCATTGAGCGCATTCAGATCCGCTACAAAGCGAACCATCATGACTCCATGGGTGCGCTTCTGCAGAACACGGCTCGGCAGATTATTGAGGTGGTCAAACAGTAGCAGCCGGGTTGCCATCAGATAGCTTTGCCCCAGTTTCTCTGCTGTCGCCCGTTCGGCCACGCGCAGCCACATCAGCATGAGACCGAACACGGCGACTGCCGCCGCATTTGCCATGATCCACTGTGATGCAACAGGGGACAGGTGCAGACCATCAAAACCCTGTCGTGTAGCCAGGGCAATGCCGCTCATGATTGCTGCCTGGGCCAGGCCATTGGCAAGAAGCCAGGCCATCAGCGTGCGCCGGGCGCCGGCTAAAATGGGCGGCAGTGGCCCATGTCCCTTCATAGGCTTGCAGCCAGCGCAAATTGTGTGCTTGTCAAGTCCTCCAGAATGACTGGATCCATGAGCTGGTCGGGGCTCAGCACCATTAATCCCACCGCTTCGGTGGCTTCCTGAATCGCCAGCGGCGCCATGGTCACCACGCCGCTGAGTGCGATCACTTTCAGTTGCTGCTGTATCAGCCAGTCTACGCCTGCCTTGGCGCCAACAGCATCACGTGCCGCATAGAAAACGCCGTCAACCAGATTGCGAAATTCATGCGACTGCAACAACATACTGGTTTCCTGCTGATATATGCCGTCGGCGACTTCGATGATCAAAATTTCAATGCCGGTACTCATCGCATGGGCGGTCAGCGTGGAGAAGGCGCGCA
>DATGQC010000443.1:0-6878 GCA_035304425.1 Advenella sp. | reverse complement strand
GTGACTGTTGCTTCGCTTTCAGAAGGTAGGCGCACATCATGGGGGTAAGCATGCGCGCCACAACAAGCGAGGCAAAAACGGCCATCGCCGCGGTCCAGCCGAATTGCTTGAAGAACTTGCCGGCGATACCGCTCATAAATGCCGTCGGCAAAAACACGGCAATCAAAGTAAACGTGGTGGCCACTACAGCAAGGCCAATTTCATCGGCAGCTTCCATCGCCGCACGATAGGGAGATTTACCCGACTGCAGGTGACGCACGATATTCTCGACCTCGACAATCGCGTCATCCACCAGAATGCCGACCACCAGCGACAAAGCCAACAGCGTGACGCCATTAATCGTAAAGCCAAAGCAATACATGCCGACAAAGGCCGGGATGATGGATAAGGGTAAAGCGACTGCCGACACCAAGGTTGCACGAATATCTCGCAAAAACAACCAGACGGCCAACACCGCCAGCAGCGCGCCCTCGTACAGCATATGCATGGCCCCGTCATATTCGGCCTGTACCGGCTCGACCATATCAAACGCCGTCCGGAACGTCAGATCAGGATACTGGGCCTTGATCTGCTCCAGCGCCTGCATGACGCCTCGCCCCACGTCGACCTCCCCCGCCCCGCGGCTGCGCGCCACTTCAAATGCAACGACAGGCTTGCCATCCAGAAACGCCGCCGAAACCGGATCGGCAAAACTGTCGCGTACCGTGGCGACTTCGCCCAATGTAACGACCTTGCCGTTGCTCAGCGGAATGCGCAAATCCTCAAGCTGCGCCGCACTTTTGACAGCACCCAGCGTACGAATCGGCTGCTTCTGCAAACCCAGCTCGGCCTTGCCTGCGGATTGCTCTTGTTGCACGGATTTAAGTTGTCTGGACACATCGGCCACCGTCGCGCCCAACCCCTGCAATAGCACCGGGTCCATATCCACGCGCACCTGCCGATCGCGCCCGCCGACCCGGCTGACTTTGCCAACGCCGGATACCGTGAGCAGTTTGCGGGCAATAGTATTGTCCACCAGCCAGGACACATCCGTTACATCCCGGCGCGAGGAACTGACGGTGAATGCCAGGATCGGTTGCTGCGCCAGGTCCAGTTTGGTGACAATGGGCTCCTCGGTGTTGGCCGGCAACTCATTGCGCACCGAAGCGACCGACGATCTGACATCATCGACCGCTTCCTGTATCGGTTTTTCCAGTTCAAACTGTGCGGTAATGGTGGCAACGCCATCCTGCAAGGTGCTAAAGACATGATCGATACCCTGCACCGTCGCCAGATTATCCTCGATCTTGCGCGCAACATCATTTTCAAGCTGGCTCGGCGTCGCGCCCTCCAGAACGGTTGTAACCACCACCGTAGGTAAATCGATATCAGGAAAATTCTGTATCCGCATGGCATGGAACGAATACAGTCCCATCAGCGTCAGCAACACGAACAGCATGCATGCCGGCAACGGATTTTTTATCGACCACGCAGAAACGTTCATGTTCAGCTCCCGGCGGGGCTGGCGTGGGATGCAGCGCCGGGGCTCGATTCGGCGGGCGGCGGCGCGGTCGCCGGAACCACCCTCACCGTATCCTGGTCATTCAAAAACGCGGCGCCTTGCGTCACGACCCGGTCTCCATCGCGCAGGCCCGCCGTCACCTCGATCTTATTGTCGGCCGCACCGCCGATTTGCACCTTGGTTTGTGCAACCTTGTTGTCATTCCCAAGAACAAAGACAAAATGGAATCCGTCGCGCAGCACCAGTGACTCGCGGGGGATGGTCAGCCCCTGTTTGGCTGGCAGTTCGAAGCGGCCACGCAGGAACATGCCGGCCCGCAATTGTGGATCAGCTGCCAGATCCACATAAACGATGCCCTGGCGTGTCTGCTCATCCAGCGTTGGCCCGATCTGCCTCACCCGCCCCGCTACCTTTCGGTCATTCGGCAAAACAACCTGCACCGGCATCCCTGCGCTGACCTGCATAAGATTGCGCATGCTCAGTTGCGCCTGCCACTCCAGGCGGTTATCGACCACCAGATGAAATATCTCCTGACCCGGATTCACCACGGCGCCGATGACCGCATTACGCACCGAGATGACGCCATCGGACGGCGCCAGCAATCGCGTGTAGGAACTGCGTTGAGTCTGGGTCTGCAGCGCCGCTCGGGCTGCGGTTACGTCGGCCAAGGCGTTTTTTTCACCCGACAGGGCCTGGTCCACTTCAGACTGGCTGATAGCGCCACTACCGCGGATTTTTCGAATACGGTCGGCGTTGCGTTTGGCCGTATCCAGCGACGCCTGGGCTTGTCGCAAGCGCGCCTCGGCCTGGGTCAGATCGCCACGGCTGGCCGTATCTTCAAACTCGGCCAAGATCTGTCCCGCTTTCACCCGGTCGCCCACGTCGGCATGCAGGGCTTTGAGTCGCAGGCCATTGGTCTGGGCGCTGACGCTGGCATCATGCCAGGCGCGAATATTACCGGTTGCCCCGAAACCCGGAATGATCTGTACGGAATTGACCGTTTGAATGGTCACAGTCAGCGCAGGACGTGTGGCAGGTTCCTGGGCGCAGGCCACGTCCAGGGAAAGCGCATTCAACGTCGCCACGATGAATGCGCACTGCATCAGCTTTGTAAACGGAATCAGCACGGGTATCTGCCTACTCGATTGCAAGAACAGACATATCGTACGGGTAAATGCGATAGGTCTGTCTGCGCGAGCTGTGAGTCGTTGTAACCGGATGCGTCGAAAGACTACTTCTGTTTTGCCAGATCCGCCACAATGTTGGCGGCTTCCTTGATGGCAATATCCAGGCTTTCCTTGCGTTTTTTCTCGTCCGCCAGCTCCTGCGTCAGGTTGCCTTCGCCGGCGGCCAGACCATCATCAAGGCGGAACGAATTGACATCGGATTCACCCAGTTTTTTACGACGCTCTTCAAACTGTGATTGTTCCATGGACATTTTTTCCCGCTCTTCCAAACGCGTGGCATAACGCAGTGAAATAACTTTCTTGTCGGACGTTTTGCGGGCATACGCCAGTTCATCAAGCAACAGCTTCCAGCTTTCCGATTGCTGCGTACGTTGCTCATGCATGGTTTTAAGCGGCCCGATTTTATCGGCCAGCGAATCATATCCGCTGTACTTGGTCGGGGCGATCTTGCTCCAGGGCATGGCATTCTCGTAACTGGACTCGCCCAGTTCGGTCGGGTCAAAAGCCGATGGGAACACGATATCGGGCACGACGCCCTTTTCCTGCGTGGAGCTGCCATTGACACGGAAAAACTTCTGGATGGTCCATTTCAGAGAACCCAGCTCCTCGCCTTCGTGTCGGCGCAGAAATTCGTCCAGGCCACGGATAGTCTGTACAGAACCTTTACCCCACGTCGGGTCGCCAATGACGACGCCGCGTCCATAGTCCTGGATCGCAGCGGCAAAAATTTCCGAGGCGGAAGCAGAAATACGATTGACCATGACGCCTACCGGTTTATTCCAAACGATTTTGCCCGTGGCACTGCGTACGTTGGAGGTGGTTCCCTCGGCAGTGCTCACTTGTACGATTGGATTGGGGCCGCCCAGAAACAGGCCACTGAGGTTGGCCGCTTCGCTTAGCGAACCGCCCCCGTTGTTACGCAGATCCAGCAAAACGCCATCGACGCCTTCTTTTTCAAGCTTTTCAAGAATAACCCGGACATCGCGGGTCAGGCTTTTGTAATTGCTTTCACCACGTGCTTTCGCATCAAAATCTTCATAGAAACTGGGAATCGTGATAATGCCGACTTTGCGTTTGTCCCCGTCAGCGCCGGCTTCATAGATACGATAGCGGGCTGCCTGGTCTTCCATGGTTACTCGCTGACGAACGATGGAAACGGTGGTGTGCTTGCCTTCCATGCCCCTTTCGGCCGGAATGATCTCGATCCGTACGGTTGTACCGCGCTTGCCGCGAATCAGCTTGACGATATCATCCAGGCGCCAGTCGACGACGTCTTCCATGGGGCCCGATTCGCCCTGCCCCACGGCCACAATGCGATCGCCGGGATTGAGCTTACCGGATTTGGCCGCCGGGCCACCCGGCACCACTTCACGAATCTGTCCGTATTCATCGCGTTTTTGTAAAACGGCGCCAATGCCTTCAACCGACAGGCTGATTTGCACGTCGAAATTTTTCGCCGAGCTGGGGCTGTAATATGACGTATGTGGATCGGTACTGTTTCCATACGCATTCAGGAACATCTCGGCAACATCCTCGCCGTTCATGCGCATGATCTGGTTGCGGTTGTTTATATAGCGTTTTCTGAGTTTCTCGACAATGACGCTGTCTTTACTGCCAGCCAGTTTCAAACGCAGATAGTCGTTCTTGATCCGCTTGCGCCAAAGATCGTTGATCTGCTCTTCGGAGGTTGCCCATTCAGCCTTCTTGCGATCCAGGTTGAAGGACTCTTCAATGTCAAAGTTAAAAGGCTTGTCCAGCAGGGCCAGGGCGTGGTCGAAGCGCTGTTCGACGCGATCACGATATTTTTCAAACATGGCGAATGCCGGCGCAAGGCGCCCGGTCATGAGCATGGTATGAATGTTCTGGCGCACCGGTTCAAATTCATCAATGTCCGACTTGAGCAAATACAGCTTTGCCGGATCCATCATTTTGAGGTATTCCTTGAACACCGCATGCGACATGTTTTCGTCCAGCGGCTTCTTGTCATACTCGAAGCGAGTCAGGATATTGGCAACGATAATGGCTGCCTTGGCCTGGTCCACTGTTGGCTCCAGCGCCTTTTTCTCGGGCTTCTTCTGAGAGACCGGGGCCTTGGAAGCATTGGCCGAAGCATTGCTGTTTTGAACCAGCAACTGATGCTGCGTGGATTGCGACTGCTCAAGCCGTTCGATACGGTTCAGCGCTTCTGAGTCGGCATATACACAGGCCGAGGTAGCCAGAAGTGCCAGAGCCGTTGCCAATACTTTCAACTTCATACAATGCAATCTCAACGAGTGAATAGGATAATGGATACTGATTCTAACGAACTGCGGTCAATTTTACCCATGTTTTCCGCCAAACACATGAAATCACAAACAAAATCGCACATACGTTAGAATTTGACTTCAATCCATTACACGATTTGACCATCTTCAGGAGCCGTATTCATGCCTATCTGCCGCTCGCGCCATTCTTATTCCCGCTCATTGCAGCGGCTTGCCTTTTTATTGACAATTGGCATATCCGGCGCGGCGTCTGCACAAAGCGGCGACGATTTTGCCGCATGTATGCAAAAGCTGCAGCCACAGGCAGCGCGCGCCGGTATTTCCGCACAATCCTTTGCTCAATTTACCCAGGGCGTCACGCCGGATATGAGCATTCTGGAAAAGCTCAATTACCAGCCGGAATTTCGCCAGCCGATCTGGGATTACCTGGCCGGCCTGGTTGACGAGCAACGGGTCAGTGAAGGCAAAAGCAACCTCGCGCGCCATGCCGATGTCTTGCGACGCGTGTCTGCACAATACGGTGTCGATCCAGCAACCGTTGTGGCCGTATGGGGTGTGGAAAGCAACTTCGGGCAAACCCAGGGGAAATATCCGCTGGTTCAGGCCCTGGGCACACTTAGTTGCTATGGGCGGCGGCAAGCCTATTTTCAAAAAGAATTTTTTGCCACGCTGCGAATTCTGCAATCGGGCGATATCCAACCGCAACGCCTGGTCGGCTCGTGGGCAGGCGCTTTCGGGCACACGCAATTTATGCCGTCGACATTCGAGCGGCTGGCTGTGGACTTTGATGGCGACGGGCGCCGCGACTTGATGGACAACTCAGCCGATGCCCTGGCATCTACTGCCAATTTTCTGGCCAAAGGCGGCTGGCAAACGGGGCAGCCCTGGGGATTTGAAGTGCGCCTGCCGGCCGGCATGAATACAGCGGGCGAAGGTCGACGCAATAAAAAAACCATCGCCACATGGGCCGCGCGAGGCCTCACGACCATAGACGGCCAGCCGCTGGATACGCGTGTATCGGGAAGTCAGAAGGCCGGTCTGTTCACCCCGGCGGGCGCCGCCGGGCCGGCTTTTCTGGTATTTCGCAATTTCGATGTGATTTATGGCTACAACGCGGCCGAAAGCTACGCCCTGGCCATCGCACACCTGAGCGACCGGCTGCGCGGCGCAGGGCCTTTTGTTACCGCCTGGCCTACTGATGACCCGGGCCTGTCACGAGCCGATCGTGTCACGCTGCAAAAAGCGCTACTGAACCGCGGCTACGATATCGGCGAACCCGACGGCTTGATCGGCAGCAAGACGCGTGAGGCAATCAAAACCGAGCAAAGCAGGCTTGGATTGACGCCAGACGGACGCGCCGGGCAAAAAATCCTGCGGGCGTTGCAATAAAAGCTTGCGCAATAAAAAAAATCCTGATATAGTTTCATGCTTCATTCAATTGCACTGCAACCATACCAGTTTTTTAGGGAACAGCGCCGGTTTGAATGAAACCTCATTTTTATGAGGTGAAAGCTGTGAGAATGGCTCTTTAGCTCAGTCGGTTAGAGCGACGGAATCATAATCCGCAGGTCCCCCGTTCGAATCGGGGAAGAGCCACCACTTTCAAGCTTTCGATCTACTATAGAATCAAGCATTCAGGCCGCCTCGCACGCGGCCTTTGTTGTTTCTGCAGTGTTGGTGGCTGGCTAGTCCGGCCAATACCTGAACAGGTCGCGCATGCGATGCCTGATGCTCAGCATCCATATGCGCATGCTTTTTTTACCATTTCCAAACTTTCCCAACCTCCCGATTCTTTCAATACAAAGAGCGGCGTACCAACCGGGGCGCACCAACTCGCCCGTCTGCGCCGCAAGTAATGAAAGTGACCATCTCTCGGGCTTACCTTCATCGCAGCAACATTGAAAGACTTGTGGTTCATATCCAGCA
>DATGQC010000442.1:0-5649 GCA_035304425.1 Advenella sp. | reverse complement strand
TTGAGCGACACCCAGTCACCTACTTTGACCGGGCGCTCGGCCAGCAAAATCAGGCCTGAAACGAAATTTTGCACAATCGCCTGCAAGCCAAAACCGATCCCCACCGACAATGCGCTGGCAATCCAGGCCACCCGCTCCAGCCCGATACCCAGCGCCGATAGCGTCATGGCGCCGGCCAGCACATAGCCCGCGTAACCGAACAGGGCGCCGGCCGAGGCGCGCATGCCGGCATCCATCCGGGTGGTAGGCAGGTACTGGTCTGTCAGCCAGTTCTGCAAAATCTTGACCAGCACAAACCCCAGCACCAGCACCGCCAGCGCGATCAGAATGGCGGTGGGACGAATATTGACCTCGCCCAGCGAAATGCCGGAATACAGGAACGAAAAATTGCGCAGCCATTCTGTCGGGCCGCCGCCAAACGGCGCCAGTAAAAGCGCCAGCGCCAGCAGAACAACCAGCAGCCGGCCGATTCCCGAAGCCAGCACCAGCAGCTGGCTGCGTATGGCCGGATAGGCGCTGTCGTCGTCCTGGCCGTTCTGCCGCTTGACCGCGATCAGCATCACGGTACACACGTCGTCAATCAGTACCGCCAGCAGATAAGCCGAGAGCAGCACCAGTAAAATCCAGACCAGTTGCTGCACAATAACGGTGCCCAGCGCGACAAACCCCAGCAGCAGCGCGATCTGGCTGACGATCAGCGCAAGACCGGCCAGGCTGATGATTGCATTGAGCCAGCCTGGAATAGTCATCTGGTTGCTGCGCTGTACCGCCTCGGTTTCTGTCGCATAGCGCTTGCGCGACCGCACCATGGTCACACCCATGGCGATACTGGTCGTCAACGAGATAATGCAGTTGAACGCCACCGTAAGCGCCAGGCTGGCATACACTGTGGCAAATACCCCCTGGATAAACCAGCCCAGACTGATAATGGTGGCCAGCACCATCGGAAACCAGCGCAGGTTCAGCGCCACGTCATCGCGCATGGGAATCAGCCGCCACGAGGCATGATGCGCTGCCAGCAAAGCCTTGCCCAGTCCTGCCACAAAGCCGCCGAACCAGGACACCACCACCATATGCGTCAAAATGTCGGTCATCGTGGCCGTTGGGCTCTGGTTCCAGCTCAGGCCGGTTCTGACCGTTTCAGCCACCAGTCCATAGGCCACGGCCGACATCAGCACCACAACCACCGCATACAAAGAGCGGCGCAGGCGGCCTGGCGCGACAAAAAGGGTCATGGCCTTGAGCAGCAACGCTTCTGCAGCCAGGCGTACGGCAACGATCAGCGCGATGATAACCGCAACGCCAAGCCACAAGACAGGCGTCACCGCTTCCAGCAACCCGGCCAGCTCATTGGCCAGGGGCTGGGTACGGATGGAGTCGCGCGACCATTCACGGGTCAGATCAGCCCAGAAGGTACCCGAGACGATAGAAGCCGTGCGCTCGCCCAGCTGCGCCTGAAAGCGCACCCGCCGTTCTTTGCTCAGCTGCTCGGCCGCCTGCTCAGCCTCGACGCCGATCAGGCGCGCCAGCTTGATCTGCGAATCCAGCTTGCCGCGTTCCTTGCCCAGCTCGGCGCGTTGTTCGCTGATATTGGCGGCTTCGGGCGCGGCTCCGTCTGTAGGACCCAGTTCGGCCAGGCGCTCCTGTACGTCTTTCAGCTTGGGCGCCAGGGCGGCGGCCACATCGCCCACAGCAGACTGCGTCTTAAGGGCCTGCTCGCGCATGCCCGATAGCGCCGCATCATTCAATGGCGCATCGGCAATCTTCTCCAGCTGCTTTTTGATGGGCTCGATCTGCTCCTGGGCCTGCTTGAGCACCTGCGCCACATCGGGCGGCGCTTCCTTATCCTGCGCCCAGACCGGGCCGACACAGCAACACGCCAGCACCAGCGCCAGCAAAGCCGACATCCAATTGAACCGCGACCTGGCGGCCGCCGTGGCGCGCAAACGGGACTGAAAGATCATGAAGGTGAGGTTGGCTATTGAAAACGCCCATATTAACGCCGATTACGCGGGCAAGACAGCGCACAGCGGCAGATTCCTGTTTGAATTCATTACGGGACAGGCGGCGCAGCGCAGAACGGCGCAACAAAAGACAGGCTTGATCCGCTATCTGCCACACAAACGGGTTGCGCATGCACCACGCTGCAATCCACTGCGCTACCTGTTGCGATACTGCATCCAGCGCATTGCCTCATCTGCCGGCACAGGCATCCCGCTTGCCACTGCACAGCGCTTCGGCAGCCATAAAAAACCGGGACAACAGGCATGGCGTCATGCCATGCCGGTCGCCCCGGTTCTATTAACGTGGTTATCCCGTTACTGGAAGCAGGCCACTGCGGCCATGCTTCCGGAGACCTCCTCTTGTACGTCAGCGACTGGAGATCTGCGGGCGGAAACCCGCTCCTGCTGCAGTACCGTGAAAAGCCCTGTCAGGAATCCATATAGGCTTCCAGCGGCGGGCACGAACACACCAGGTTGCGATCGCCGAATGCGTTGTCTACGCGCGCCACCGGCGGCCAGTACTTGCCGACAGGCGAGACATGACCTGGATAGGCGGCCTGACTGCGCGCATAACCATGAGTCCATTCATCGGCAGTCAGCATCTGCGCCGTGTGCGGTGCATTGGTCAGCACATTGTCCTGGGCATCAACCTCGCCGGCCTCGACCTGGGCAATCTCGCGGCGGATGGAGATCATCGCATCCACAAAACGGTCCAGCTCTTTCAGGCTTTCCGATTCGGTCGGCTCAACCATCAAGGTGCCGGCTACCGGAAAACTCATGGTTGGCGCGTGAAAACCATAATCGACCAGGCGCTTGGCCACGTCGTCTACGGTAATGCCGCAAGCGTCCTTGATGGGGCGCAGATCCAGAATGCACTCATGGGCCACGCGACCATTACGGCCGCTGTACAGGACCGGATAATGCGGCGCCAGACGGGTGGCAATATAGTTGGCATTAAGCAGGGCAACTTCAGTGGCGCGCTGCAAACCAGAAGCGCCCATCAATGCGATATAGGCATAGGAAATGGGCAGAATGCTGGCCGAACCAAAGGGCGCCGAAGACACGGGCCCCGGGCGTCCGGCCGCATCGCCAGCGTCAGGCTTGCCTTGTTCGTTCAACACGCCCGGCAGATATGGCGCCAGGTGCGCCCGCACGGCCACCGGACCCACACCCGGACCACCGCCGCCATGCGGAATGCAGAAGGTCTTGTGCAGATTCAAGTGGGACACATCGGAGCCGAAGCTGCCCGGCTTGGCCAGCCCGACCATGGCGTTCATGTTGGCGCCGTCCAGATACACCTGCCCGCCGGCCGCATGCACCAGATCGCAAATCTGCACCACGGCTTCCTCGAACACGCCATGGGTAGACGGATAGGTGATCATCAGCGCAGCCAGGCGATCGCCCGTCTGCTCGATTTTGCGCTTCAGGTCTTCCACATCCACGTTGCCATTGCTGTCAGAGGCAACAACGGTCACGGACATGCCGGCCAGATTGGCCGAGGCCGGATTGGTGCCATGGGCGGAGGACGGAATCAGGCACACATCGCGCTGGGTCTGACCATTGGCCTGGTGGTAGGCTCGAATGGCAAGCAAGCCGGCGTATTCGCCCTGCGCGCCCGAGTTGGGCTGCAGGCTGACCGAATCGTAGCCGGTGATCTCGCACAAGGCGGCCGACAGGCGGCTGACCAGTTCAGCATAGCCGGTGGTTTGCGCAGCCGGGGCGAACGGGTGAATATTGGCGAACTCAGGCCAGGTGATGGGAATCATCTCGGCGGTGGCGTTCAGCTTCATGGTGCACGAACCCAGCGGAATCATGCTGCGATCCAGCGCCAGGTCCTTGTCGGCAAGACCGCGCAGGTAGCGCAGCATGTCGGTTTCGGAGTGGATGCTGGAGAAGATCGGATGCGACAGAATAGCCGACTGGCGTGCCAGAGTGACCGGCACGAACGTGTCTTCGCCGGCGTTGAGCGCGGCAACGTCAACCGCAGGCGCACCGGCGGCCTCGGTCAGCACATTCGCCAGCGCCTGCAGGTCTGCCAGGGTGACTGTTTCGTCCATGGACAGGGCGAACTGCGTCTCGGATACCCAGCGTACATTAATCTGCGCCGCGTCCAGCCCGGCACGCAGCGCCTGAGCGTGACTGGTTTGCACCAGCAGCGTATCGAACCAGGTTTCATTCTGTACTTCGTAACCGGCAGACTGCAGCAGGGTGCGCAACAGGGTCGTGGTCACATAGGTGCGCTGGGCGATGCGCCGCACCCCCTTGGCGCCGTGATACACGGCAAACATGCTGGCCATCACGGCCAGCAGCACCTGGGCGGTGCAAATATTGGACGTTGCCTTCTCGCGGCGGATATGCTGTTCACGTGTCTGCAGCGCCAGCCTTAAGGCCGGTTTGCCCTGCGCATCCTTGGAGACGCCGACCAGGCGCCCCGGCATGCTGCGCTTGAAGGCATCGCGGCAGGCCATGAAACCGGCATGCGGGCCGCCGAACCCGAGCGGCACGCCAAAGCGCTGCGCCGAGCCCACGGCAATATCGGCGCCCCACTCGCCCGGCGCTTTCAGAATCGCCAGGGCCAGCAGATCGGTGGCCACTGCGACGACGGCGCCTGCGGCGTGCGCATCGGCGGCCAGTTGCGTATAGTCGCTCACGCCACCCAGGCTGTGCGGGTACTGCAGCAGCACGCCAAAGCACTCGGGCAGGCCGTCGGCCTCGTCGGCCACGGCGACCTGAATCCCCAGCCCTTCTGCACGGGTCTTGACCACCTCAATGGTTTGGGGGTGGCAATGGGCAGATACAAAGAAGACATTGCTTTTTGACCTGGCAGAGCGGCGCGCCAGCGTCATGGCTTCGGCCGCAGCGGTGCCCTCGTCCAGCAGGGACGCATTGGCAATATCCAGCGCCGTCAGATCGGTCACCATAGTCTGGAAATTGAGCAGCGCTTCCAGCCGTCCCTGGGAAATCTCGGGCTGATAAGGCGTGTACGCCGTGTACCAGGCCGGGTTTTCAAGAATATTGCGCAAAATCACATTGGGCGTCAGCGTGCCGTAATAGCCCTGGCCAATGTAGTTGCGGTAAATCGCATTTTTCTGTGCAATGGCGCGCAATGAAGCCAGCATATCGGCCTCGCTGCGTGGCCCGTCCAGCGCCAGGGGCGCGGCATTGCGGATACGGGATGGAACAATTTCGTCGATCAGTTCGTTCAGGCTTTCGGCGCCAATGACAGACAGCATTTCTGCCTGCTCGGCTTCAGATGGCCCGATATGGCGTCCGACAAATTCCTGGGACGCCGCTTCGTGTGTGTGCAACATAATCTGGGTAATCCGGTGGTAATCAGTCATGCCGCTGCTGCCGCGCATTCAACGCGAATGCGGGCAACGGCGGCGCAGTTCAGGCCTGGGCTTCGTAGGCAGCCGCATCCATGAGCTTGTCGGCGTCGGCCGCGTTGGCGGGCTTGATTTTGTATATCCAATTGGCATAGGAGTCTTCGTTGACCAGGTCAGGCTGTGCCTCCAGCACATCGTTGAAAGCGACAATTTCGCCATCCACCGGTGCGTAGATGTCCGAAGCGGCCTTGACCGATTCGACCACGCCGGCGGTCTCGCCCGCCTTGAGTTTGGCGCCGACATTGAAATCGCCGACGAAA
>DATGQC010000441.1:0-4166 GCA_035304425.1 Advenella sp. | reverse complement strand
AGGGGGGTGTCTGTGTAGACATGCTTGCACCTGTTGAAAAGGATTGAAGGTCGCAGCGCACAGGCTTCACCATGAAACCGGCGCTTGTCGCCCTCTGTCCTTTTGCCTGAGAGTTGTAGCGCGCTGCGAGCCGGCCTGACGGCGCAGCACAACGCGTTCCCCTTCGGCGCCTTAATGAAAAGGTCTCTCCAGAGTGCCTTACCGGCCGGGCCGGTGATTGTGCGGTACATGGACCTGAGCGATTCCGGGCGAATTGCGCCTTCGGTGGCAACCTGACGGGCCTGCGGCCGCCTGCTGCTCTCTCCCACGACAATTTAAAAGCATGCGAAAGGATACAGGCAAACGGCAAAAAAATCCATTGCGACAACCCCCAAGTCTGATTTTTCTGTCACCACCGCGCCGCGGCTGCGACCGCCCTGTCCCGCGGTTTTAAAAACAAGCGAGTTAACAGAGGTTAGCCGGCGTTATGGCATTGTTACCGTGGCAATACGAACTGTTACATCTTATAGTTTCAATTAAATTATTCTTTGGAAAAGAGATAGAATACACTTGACCACAAGTAATTTGTCACCCGTGCGGCAGTATCCTCACACACGAGTGTCATCATGTTGCGTTACACTAGCCATCCGCTGGTGAACGTCAGCATAAAACAAAACAATATCAGATACAGAACACACGTTTTCATTAGCAGCTTCATTAGCGAGCAGATCTATTCAGAGCAGCTCGCCACTGCAGTCAGCATCAAGCGCCCTAGTGGCAACTACATAAGGAGTACTATTATGGATAACGGTTTCTACGCAACAGTGATCGCAGATTCCAAAGCCCACGCCGGAGTGACGGTCGTAGAAGACAACAAGGTCCGGGGGGGCGACGCCCATTACCTGTATTCAGGCACCATCCAGGCCGATGGCAACGATGAAATCGTCGCTAACCTGAAAATCAAAGCCTATACCGCAGTCGACCAGTCTTTCGGCACCGACGAAAACAGCTTTGAGCTATCGCTGATGGGTGGCAAAACCGATACCGGCTTTCGTCTGACCGGCTATTCGCCCAGCGGTCGTGAAATCGTTATCGACGCCCGGAAAATCGCCAATATCGACCTGGGCTTCTAAACACCCTGGTCTGACCGGGCCGGCACTCACATTTTTATAATTTATAGGGCGGTCGCCGCAGGCGGCCGCCAGCCGGACCGGCACCCTGCCTGAACATTTTTTAATCTGAACCCGCTGTCGACCATTGCCCGCCGTCTGCTAATGCTTACGCGAACCTATCGCAACGGCGCCGGCCCATGGCGACAGCAGCGAGCCCCGCCTCCGGCATGGCATCCCTGTGTCGCTTCACGCAGACAAGGCGCGGCCACAGGCCATTGCAGAGGCCCAGGCCCACTGGAAGTTGTACCCTCCCAGCCAGCCGGTCACGTCAACCACCTCGCCAATAAAATACAGCCCCGGCACCTTGCGTGCCTGCATGGATTTCTGGTCCAGTTCGCGAGTGTCCACACCACCGCGCATGACTTCGGCTTTTTTGTAACCCACCGTTCCCGATGGGGTCAAAACCCACGGTTGCGCACTGTCTGCCAGTTGCATCAGCGGCTTGTCGGCCATATCGGCCAGCCGCTGCGTCGGCAGCATGCCCCGATATTGCAACCAGTTTTCTGCCAGCCGGCGTGGCCACACCTCGCTCAGCACGTGCGCCAGGCTTTGTTTACTGCCTTTCTTGCGCTGCACCAGCGCCTGCCCCAGCCGCTGGCCCGGCAGCAGATCAATATGGATGGGCGTGTCCGGTTCCCAATAGCTGGAAATCTGCAAGATGCCCGGGCCTGACAGCCCGCGGTGGGTAAACAGCAGGTCTTCGTCAAATTGGCCGCGGCGCTTGCCCTGCCCCGTCTCCAGCCTGGCCGGCACCGCCAGTCCCGACAGTTCGGCAAACGGCTTCCAGCTTTGCTGATCAAAGGTCAATGGCACCAGCGCGGGACGCGGTTCGATAATTTTGAGGCCGAACTGGCGTGCCGCTTTCAGACCGAAATCGGTTGCGCCCAGCTGGGGAATGGCCATGCCGCCGGTGGCGATCACCACGTTGTCGGCCGTCAGCGTCCCGCTACCGGTCTGCACGGTAAAGCGCCCGTGCTCCTGGCCTATCGCGCTCACGGTCACCTGCATGCGCCGCTTCACCCCGCCCTTGGCGCACTCGGCCACCAGCATGTTAATAATCTGCTCGCTGCTGTCGTCGCAAAACAGCTGGCCCTTATGCTTTTCATGCCAGGCAATGCCGTGGCTGCGCACCAGCATCAGAAAGTCTTCAGGGGTATAGGCAGACAGGGCCGAGCGGCAGAACGCCGGATTGGCCGACAGAAACTGCTGCCAGGTGGTGCCGATATTGGTGAAATTGCAACGGCCGCCACCGGAGATCCGGATTTTTTCCGCCAGCCGGCTGGCGTGATCCAGCAAAACCACCCGCCGGCCACGCTGGCCGGCCACCGCCGCACACATCAGGCCGGCCGCGCCGGCGCCGATGATCACGACATCAACAGATTCACTCATCCAGTTTCAGGCAATCTACGTAGAAGAAGTCACGACCATCATCCTCGACCACATGGCCCAGGCCATGAATGAAGGTTTCAAAGCCCGGAAATTTCTCGTTGAAACCGCGTGCAAATTTCAGGTACTCAACAATAGTCTTGTTAAAGCGCTCGCCCGGAATCAGCAGCGGAATGCCCGGCGGATACGGCGTAAGCAGCACACCGGTCACACGGCCTTCCAGCTCGTCCAGCGGCACGCGCTCGACCTCGCGGTGCGCCATTTTGGCGAATGCATCTGAAGGCTTGAGCGCCGGCACCATGTCCGACAGATAGACCTCGGTCGTCAGGCGGGCCACATCGTGCTGGCTGTAGGCTTCGTGAATTTTCTGGCACAGATCGCGCAGGCCCATGCGTTCATACTGTTTGAAGTCAGCGCAGAACTCGGGCAGGATACGCCACAACGGTACATTGCGATCGTAATCATCCTTGAACTGCTGCAGCGCCGTTACCAGCGTATTCCAGCGGCCCTTGGTAATGCCGATGGTAAACAGGATAAAGAACGAATACAGGCCGGTTTTTTCCACCACAATGCCATGCTCGGCCAGATACTTGGACACCAGCGCAGCAGGAATGCCGCTGTCTGCAAAATTGCCGTCAATATCCAGTCCCGGCGTGATAATGGTCGCCTTGATCGGGTCCAGCATGTTGAAGTTCTCGGCCAGATCGCCAAAACCATGCCACTCGTCGCCAGACTCCAGCACCCAGTCTTCCTGAAAGCCAATGCCTTCGGAAACCAGGCGGTTCGGCCCCCAGACCTTGAACCACCAGTCATTGCGGCCATATTCAGAGGCCACCTTGCGCATGGCGCGGCGAAAATCCAGGGCTTCGCGAATGCTCTCGGCAACCAGAGCGGTGCCGCCGGGCGGCTCCATCATGGCAGCCGACACGTCGCATGAGGCAATAATCGCGTACTGCGGCGACGTGGAGGTATGCATGAGAAACGCTTCGTTGAAAATATTGCGATCCAGCTTGCGGGTTTCGGACTCCTGCACCACGATCTGCGACGCCTGGGAGATGCCGGCAAGCAGCTTATGGGTAGAGTGCGTGGCAAACACGATGGCGTCCTGGCTGCGCGGCCGGTCCGGGCCGATCGCATGCATATTCGCATAGAACTCGTGGAACGCCGCGTGCGGCAGCCAGGCTTCGTCAAAATGCAGCGTATCTACGATACTGCCCAGCTTTTCCTTGATCATTTCAACGTTATAGATCACGCCATCATAGGTGCTTTGCGTAAGCGTCAGAATGCGCGGCGTTTTGTTCTTGAGTTCGCGGGCGAACGGATTGGCTTCGATCTTTTTCTGAATGCTTTCCGGGTCGAACTCTTCAAGCGGGATCGGGCCGATGATACCCAGGTGGTTGCGCGTTGGCCGCAGAAACACCGGTATGGCGCCGGTCATGGTAATGGCGTGCAGAATCGATTTATGACAATTGCGATCGACCACCACCACGTCATCGTTGGCCACGTTGGCATGCCACACCACCTTGTTGGAAGTAGAGGTGCCATTGGTCACGAAATAGCAGTGATCCGCATGAAAGATCCGGGCGGCGTTGCGCTCGGACTCGGCCACCGGACCGGTATGATCCAGCA
>DATGQC010000440.1:0-2188 GCA_035304425.1 Advenella sp. | reverse complement strand
GAGTCGTCGGAGCCGGCCGCACGCGGTGTGCTCACGGGCAAGGTCTTCGAGTACCTCGTGAGCGGAATGCCCATTCTTGCCGTGGGCATCGGCCGAGAAAACGCAGCCGGCGCCCTGCTTCTTGAAACGGGCACGGGTTTCTGCGCCACGACAGCCGACGAGATCGCCGCCATGCTCGTCCATTCGGTACAGAGCGGCCGCTTCGATTTCTATGCGCCCAAAATTCATCGGATTGCCTCCTATGCCCGAGATCGGCAGGCAGAACAGATCACGGCATTGCTGCAAGACATGCAAGAAGCTTCTCTTAGCGTTGACAAGGCTTGAATCATGTTAATGATGCTGCAGCTTTATTACCTTGGTGTCTCCATCGCACTTTTCGCGTATGCCTTGTATACGCCTCGGTGCGCCCTACGAGCCTTTGTGCTGGGCATCTGCGCCAATGTCTTTCCGCTGGCCTTCGTTCATTACATGGACATGGATGTGGCACGCCTGGGCGGCCTGCCGCTGGCATATCTGCCGGGCACTGCTGTGGGCATCGCGCTGGCGCTGCGTAATGGTTTGCGATTCCCGCGCCGATACCTGACGTTGTATGTGCTGATATGTATCTATTTGATATATACGCTATGCAATACCGTGTTGCTGCGCGGCGTTTCGTTGACCAATCTGGTCTATTGGACGGCATGGCCCTTGAATTTCCTGATGTTCATTGCCATGGCAGCAAGCGTGTCGCGGATGTCACAGGACTTCCTCAACCGGATACTTGAGGGTCTGGTACTAGTGCTTGTTGCAGCCAGTCTGGTCGGGCTCGCGCGCTTCGCTGCCGGCTTCGAGCCGGACTCCAACTTCATGCCCATGGTCAACCGAAACGGTACGGTCGTGCTCATCGCCTTCCTGTTTCCACTGGTATTTCACGTGCATGCGACGCAGGGCAAATCGCGCGTATGGCTGCTGACTTGCGCGGGCGTCATCGGCGTCTGCGTTCTTCTTACCTTCTCGCGCTCGGGTCTGCTGGGCCTGTTGGCAGGAACGATTCTGTATTACGGCCGTTTTTCCCTAATGGGGCTACTTAAGTTCAGCGCCGCCGTGCTGGTGATCATTCTGTTTCTCAGCAGCGGCGTGGCCGAACGCACGACCGAGCGCCTGCTGATGACAGGCCTCACCATAACGGCGATGCTGGAGGGCCGGGAAATTGACCGCAGTGTCGGCGACCACAACCGGGTCGTGCTAGTGAACAGCGCCATTGCCAACGGCAAGGAACATTTCTGGTTCGGAACGGGACTGGGCATGGAGAATTATCGAGCGGGCCTGCGCCGCGCCGGCACACCACCTGTCACCTCAAAGGCCCATAACTTCTACCTCTCTTATTTCGCAGAACTGGGCCTGGTGGGCTTTGCGCTTTTACTCGCCATTCTGCAGCGCATCTATGCCGGCCTCCCCCCGCTGGCTTCACGTCATCGCGCGTTCCGGGTCTCATTCCTGGTCACCGCTTTGATGATGGCGATGAACGAATACATCCTGCTGCCGGAGCTATGGCTTTTTATGGGCCTGCTGGCCGGAATTTCACACCAGCTCAGCTCGCAAGTACAGCTTGCAAAGGTGCGCAGACCGGTGCCGCGCACACTACAGTTTGACCTGGGAGGCAATCATGTCTGACCAGTTCAGCATGGTGGAGCGGCACATCGCGCAATTGCTGTCCGAATTCCCACGTTTGAAATCATTCATTAAGCTCAGCTACACACGAGCCGCTTACTACCTGGGGGGCGGGCGACGCTCAAGCAAAATGGCCACCCGCGTCGCCCCATTGCGCGTCGGGCCCGATGACGCCGAAACCTTTTTCGGCTATTACGACAAATCACCGTTGTCTGAGCACGGTTGGCTGCTTTGCCATGTCGCCCGTCACCCCACCACTCAGCCCCCGCAGGCCACGCGCACAATCGCGCTGCAGGTCTACGATTTCAATAGCCACGAACTTGAGCGGCCGGCGCTGTCCATCGACAGCCATTGCTATAACTGGCAGCAGGGCACGCGAGCCCAATGGCTAAACGGCGACCACTTCATCTTCAACGATTTCGACAAAAAACAGCAACGCTATATCAGTCGGGTGTATTGCGTCCCTGAACGTTGCGAGGTCAGCCGCTACGACTACCCTGTACAAGACTCTTGGGGCCGTGATTATTTCCTGTCGCTC
>DATGQC010000439.1:0-3017 GCA_035304425.1 Advenella sp. | reverse complement strand
TGCTTGCGCAAGCAGCATCTGTTGGATTCCCTTTGCTTGTCAAAGCTGCCGCCGGCGGCGGTGGTATTGGGATGCGTCAGGTTTTTGAGCCGTCAAAACTGGTTGCCGCGGCAACGGCGACGCAATCACAGGCCAAAGCAGCTTTTGGGAGTGACGAAATTTTCCTGGAGCGCTTCATTCCGCGCGCACGTCATGTGGAAGTGCAAATCTTTGGATTTGGCTGCTCCGCAGTACATATGCATGAACGCGACTGCTCCTTGCAGCGTCGCTTTCAGAAAGTTATCGAAGAGGCGCCTGCCCCGGATATTCCCCCAGCCATCCGCAAGAAGATGCAGAGCGCCGCAGTTGACCTGGCTGTGTCGGTCGGGTATCAAGGTGCCGGAACGGTCGAGTTCATTTTTGATGTCAATACGAACGAGTTCTTCTTTCTGGAAATGAATACCCGGATTCAGGTTGAACATCCTGTGACGGAAATGATTACCGGTCTGGATCTGGTCGCCATGCAGCTTCAATACGCCGGGGGCGAACTGAAGGCGATGACGCAGGACGAGATACGCTCTGGTGGCCACGCGATAGAATGCCGGCTGTACGCTGAAAATCCTGAAAAGAATTTCATGCCGTCTCCGGGAAAACTGAGCGTGTTCGATTTATCGGCGATCAGCTCAGAGCAGGTCCGGATTGAAACGGGTTATGAGCAGGGCGGTGAAATTACACCTTTCTATGATCCCATGGTTGCCAAAATCATCACTTATGGTGCCGATCGGCCGCAGGCTATCGAGAACATGCTTGGTGCATTGGCGCAGATCAGGGTGGAAGGTATAAAAACCAACCTGGATTTTCTTGTCGCCTGCATGAACAATGCCGCCTTCCGCAAGGGACAGATCAGTACGGGATTTATCGAAGAGCACAAGGATGCCTTGTTGCCGGCGCGTGCGAAAGCGGCATAAGACTCAGAAGGAGCTGCGCGTGACAACAATAGGCCATTTTGTCCGGTCCCCGGCATGCGTGCTACGGCGCACTTTGTCCGTATTCCAGGCTTTGGCAAACGCCTTGGCCTGCGTTCAGTCGACGTTGTTTTGCGCGCTGCCCTGATATGGATTTACTGACCACCGCTTTCATTGGCATGTCTGTTCTGGTCACTGGCTTTATTTCAGGGGCTTTTGGCATGGCAGGCGGAATGATACTGATGGGTGCGCTGCTGCTTGCGCTGCCGGTACCAATTGCAATGGTGCTGCACGGTGTGACGCAGATGACCTCCAATGGATGGCGTGCGGTTGTTTGGCGAAAGTATGCGGATTTCCAGGTGTTTTTGCGTTTCACCGGAGGGTTGCTGGCGGCCTGTGTCCTGTTTTTCTTTGTGAGCTATGTGCCAGATCGCGCCACTGTCCTTATTTGCCTGGGTTGCGTGCCCTTTGTGGTCATGCTGGTGCCATCCCGATTTATACCTCAGGCTGATCGTCCGTTTGGTGCAGAGATTTGCGGCTTCCTCAATGCCTTGCTTCAGTTTGTGGCAGGTGTATCCGGCCCGGTGCTGGACGCCTTTTTTATTCGTTCAGAATTTGACCGGCGTACTGTTGTCGCCACCAAGGCCGTCTGCCAGACGGGAGCGCATCTGGCAAAGTTGGTCTACTTCCTTCATGTAGGCAATACGCTGGGTGGCCAGGGCATCGACGTATGGCTCTTCGGACTTTGCATTCTTATGGCTGTAGCAGGTACCACGCTCAGCCGCAGCATTCTGGAAAAACTGTCGGATGCGCAGTTCCGGCGATGGACCAAGTGTATTCTGATCGTAATCGGCGGGGTGTATCTGGCGCAGGGGCTTTATCTTTTGTCCAGATAAAACAGCGGAGGATGCGTTTGGTTTGTGCCCCCGCTGCCTTGCAATTGACTTATACCTCGGAATGGTAATCGCGCAGCTTTCTTTCGGCAATGTCCAGGTGAAGCCGTTCCACCATCACGCCATCCAGATTGATGACGCCTTTGCCGGCATTCTCAGGTTGTGCATAAGCATGCACAATACGTCTCCAGTTTTCCAGTTCTTCTGCCGTGGGACTGAAGCATTGATTAACGGTTTGCACCTGAAGCGGATGGATAATCGTCTTGCCGCTCATGCCCATTGCTTTGGCTGATTCAGATTCGGCCTTCAGGGTATCAAGATCATGAATGTTATTCAACACGCCATCGAGTACCGGGATATCGAATGATTTGGCAACCAGTGTGACATGCGCCAACCATGGTATGAGATTGCTGCGTGCCGGACCGGGATCAATATCGCTGTCTTTGATCAGGTCATTGGTGCCGAGCACCAGGCATTCAATGCCGTCGGCCAGCCCATTTTCGACAATCGTCTCCAGCTTCAGGATGCCGATCGGGTTCTCGACCATACACCAGATTCGGGTGGATCCGCAGCCGCCATTGTCAAGCTTTTCGCGCGCCAGTCTGGGAATATCAGCATGTACGACTTTGGGCAGCAGTACGGCGTCCGGCTGCACTGCCGTCACCATATCCCAATCCGGATCCCAGAATTCTGTATCGCGGCCATTGATCCGGACCACGACATACTTGCCTAGAAATTCACCGCGATTGTCTTTCAGGAATCGTGACAAGGTTTCCCTGGCCAGCCCCTTGCTTTCATGCAAAACGCTATCTTCAAGATCAAAAACCACAGCATCTACTGATAATGCCGCGGCTTTGCGCATGGCTTTTTCATTGATGCCGGGAACATACAGCACGCTACGCAACTTTCGTTTCATATATTTCCTCTCATTTACACGCTCTTGTATTTACCTATATGTTAGTTTAAACTTTAGTGGTAATAATGACAACCACTAAAGGAATTGCATTGGGAGACATAACGAAAGCAACACTGCGATGGCTTCGGCTGCCGCTATATCAGCCTTACAGGCTGTCATATCGCACCTTTACCGAATTTGAACCTTTTTTTCTGGAGCTGGAGCATGCAGACGGCCGGCGCGGTTTTTCCGACGCGCACGTGTCGCCTGGTTCAAGCGCCGAAA
>DATGQC010000438.1:0-2864 GCA_035304425.1 Advenella sp. | reverse complement strand
ATGTTTTTGCATGAAGGCTGGATCCGGAGCTGCCAAAGGGCCCGGCGCTGTCATTGCGTTTGTCGTTAGTGGATACGCGTCGCAACTCATATAGTTCGATGCCGGCGCGCAGGAGATCTTCACGTCTTTTGGCGTAGCCTGCATGCACCGCAGCAACGTCCGTGGCGTCCAGTGAATTAGTCAATACCCTCAGTTTCACACCGTTTTGCGACATTTTTGTAAATACCTGAACACCGGCGGCGGTGGGTACAAAATAAGGGGATATCAGGTCAACATTCCGGGTAGGGCGCCCCAGAATGTCTGCCAGTTGATAGATCAACAAGCCATTTGAGCTTGCTTTGCCCAGGCCTTTGGCTGGATCATCACTAACCATGCGGATATCGACCCATTCAAAAGCGAGGTTGCCTTTTAGCATGTTCGATATAAACGGCGAATCTTTGATTGCTTGCGTATACTGGGCAGCAGCGGGGGACTGTATCATGCTTTCGGCTCTGGCTTTGAGTTGCGGCAGTATCGTAGTCCCAACCTTTGGCAAGATCAGACTGACAGGATAAGATGATTTGCTTGCCCAATAACGGTCGAAATCGCTGGAAACATCGCCGGCAGCCTTGCCAATAGCCAGAACGTCCAGATCTGCGAACAAGACGGCTTCGCCCGCCCCAAAATATTCGTCACCCACATTGCGACCGCCAATGATTGTTGCCTGGTTGTCCGCGGTAAACGATTTGTTGTGCATGCGACGATTTGCACGCATGAAGTCGGTAACGAAGCCGATGGATTTTGGCCAGCGTACGATAAACGGATTGAATAGTCGAATTTCGATATTCGGATGGTTGTCCAGGGCAGCAAGTTCCTCATCCAGACCTGCCGTGCCGTTGTCGTCGAGCAGCAGGCGAACGCGAACGCCCCTGTCGGCCGCTGCACGCAGTTCATCAAGTAACAGGGTTCCAGTGATATCGTCATGCCAAATGTAATACTGCACATCCAGCGTTTTTTGTGCGGCGCGTGCCAGCAGCGTGCGCGCGGCGAAAGCTTCCTGGGCGTCGGCTAATGGATAAACGCCGCTTTTATCCGGGTGTGCGCGGGCCAGGGGTAATATGGCCTGGCCCAACCTTGTATCGCTCGCCTGCGCTTGCGTCAGTGCCTTGCTGTTTGTTCGACCTTCCAGGGAAGGCAGGGAGCAGCCAGCCAGCAGGCTGATAAGTATGCAAAGAACGAATGGTCTGGACAATGAAGTAATGCTGTTCATGAGTAAGACACCGGCAGTTGGCAGCGTATGTTGAATTTAACAGTATAGTGGGACAAATCAAGTTCGATTCAGGAAGCCTGGCGTTGCAGGATCATGAGGCCTGCAAATCAGGTGTATTCGTCTTGCATTTTGTGCTGCTGCGCTTTGATTTATATAGTTCTGACTGGCTTTTTTATACGTGAGCAAATACTGGCTTGTGCAAGTAGGCAGAAATTTAAAAATATTTCAATTGCAATATTATTGCGCTCGTAGCACTGTTCGCTTAAGGAACGAATTGAAGGAATCGGTGAACAGACCGAAGCGACGAACAAGGAAACGAACCTGCCGGCAGGCGATCGCGCTCTTTTATCCTTCGCAGCCGATCAGGCGGATTTGCCTGTTATTGTGCTACAGCTTTATGCTGCCAGTTCGTTCTGGCTTCGCGGGTGTCTTGCGATCCGATACGGCGGCCGATTTGCGCCGGCGCTTGAATCTGACCCGGTTTTTTCGTTCCTTATGTACGGTAATGCCTTCGCCGGCTTTGGGTTCCAGTTTATAAAACCAGTAAGCGGCGACAATGGATAGCAGCCCGATTACCCAGAACCCGGTATGGATATCACTAATTGAAACGTGGCTGGCGCCCCGCAATTGCATGCTCAGATCCAGCGTAACGGTGGCAATACCCATGCCCAGGCTGATGCCAATCTGTTGCGCGGTGGCTGAAAACGAGCTTGCCTGACTCATCTGTTCCGGCTCAATGTCTGCAAAGGCAAGGCTGTTTACCCCGGTGAACTGCAATGAGCGGAAGAAGCCGCCCAGCAGCAGCACGGTGCCCATGAGCAGCACCGGCGTACTCTCGATGAAAAATGCGTTCGCGATTGTCATTAACCCGGTAAGGGTGCCATTTATCAGAAGCACCTTACGAAAGCCCCATCGTCCGAATACTGCCGTCGCGATGAATTTCATCACCAGCGATCCTATAGCCATGGAAAAGGTAATCATGCCGCTGGCCAGCGGCGAGTAGCCAAAACCGACCTGGAACAGAAGGGTGAGCAGAAAGGGCATTGCGCCTACCGACAGGCGTGTCATATTTCCGCCGATCACCGCTGCCGAAAACGTAGGGATTTTCAGAAGTGACAGATCGATAATAGGTTCCGGGTGGCGCTTTGCATGGCGTATATACAGTAGCGTGCATATCAAGCCGGTAGTCAGCAGTAATAGCGGGTACAGATATCCATGGGTATGGTTGCCGATGGCTTCAATACCGATAACAAACGTCGCCATACCCACACCGCTGAGCAGGAATCCGAGCGCGTCCAGCCGGGGCTTTTTCTCGCTGCGATATTCAAGCACATACTTGAGTACAAGTACAATGCCGATAATGGCGATTGGAATATTGATAAGGAATATCCAATGCCACGAGGCATAGGTCACCAGAAAGCCGCCCAGGGGCGGTCCCAGAATCGGGCCGAGCAGCGCCGGGATGGAAAGAAACGATGTCGCTTTCAGAATCTGGTTACGTGGTATGGTCCGCAGCATGATAATGCGCCCGACCGGCACCATCATTGCACCTGCAATACCTTGAATAAACCGGGACACTGTCAGGGAAGTCAGGTCCCATGACAAGGCGCAGGTC
>DATGQC010000437.1:0-8580 GCA_035304425.1 Advenella sp. | reverse complement strand
GTCAAACAGACGCACCCCGATCGCCTCCTCGGCCAGCCGTATGGTTCGGCTAAGCGCGGGCTGCGAAACATGCAGTATTTCGGCTGCCTCCCGAAAATTAGCCGTTTGCGCCACAGCCAGAAACGATTCAAGTTGTTTTAGCGTCAGGGACGTCTTCATTGCGCCTGATCCAAAAAGTTGATCAATGATATTGAATTATTCTAATTCTAAAATCAGGTCGTCTTGTCTAGAATGCTACCAAGAGACGAATTGGTGATAAAAATGAATAAGATACTTGATGGCGTTCGCGTGCTGGAGTTGGGGCAGGTGCTCGCCGGGCCTTTTGCCGGCGCGATTCTCGCAGACCTGGGCGCCGAGGTGGTCAAACTAGAGCGCGCCAGGGTTGGCGATGATGCGCGTCACATGGGCGCTGAATTTCACAATGGCGCCGCGCTCAATTTCCATATATTCAACCGCGGCAAAAAGTCGATCGTCATTGATCTCAAATCTCCAGCAGGTCTGGCGCAGCTCGAACGGCTTGCGCAAGACACCGACATTCTGATTCACAATCTGCGCCCGGGCGTTACGGAACAACTCGGCATTGACGGCGTAAGCATGTGCGAACGCCATCCTCGGCTCATTTACTGTAGCATCTCAGCATTCGGGCATATCGGCCCCATGGCGAACCAGCCAGGATACGAACCCCTGGTGCAGGCATTCAGCGGCATGTCCAGCACCAATGGCGGCCCTGATGATCCGCCGATGCGTAGTGCCGCTTCCCTTTGCGACCAGGGCACGGGCATGTGGGCCGTCATAGCCGCACTCGCACTGCTGCAACGCAGACACCGGACAGGGCGCGGCGGCGTCGTGCACGCATCGCTCCTGGAAACGGCTCTGGGCTGGAATGCCCAGAAGGCCGATGCCTATGCCAATGAAGGACGCCTGCCTGAGCGTCATCGCTCGGGCCATCCTGGCTTCGTGCCCTACGAGTCGTTTGATACCGCCGACTATCCGATATTAATCTGCTGCGGCAATGACCGATTATTTGCAAAATTATCGCAGGAACTGGGCCGGCCGGACTGGGTGCAGTGCAATCAGTTTTCAACCAACCGCTCCAGGCTTGAGCACAAAACACAATTATTTGCGCAACTCAAACCATTACTAAAGCAACGGTCACGCGATCACTGGTTGCTGCGTTTTGAGCGCGCCGGCGTTCCCTGTGCGCCCGTCCATACTATCGCAGAAGCGCTGGCGCACCCTCAAGTCATTGCGCTGGGAATGACGCAAAACATACCCGGCGAAAACTTTACCCTGACGGCATTGCCCGTCTCCATTGACAACCAACGCCCCACGCTCACTGCGGCGGGACCCCAATTAAGTGAGCACAACGCCCAGTATGGGCTTGAACCCATCAAAGGTGAATCCGATGAGTGATCTGCCAAAACAAGTCTATATCAGTGAAGAAGGCCCTCGGGAAGGCTTTCAATTCGAAAAAAAAACCATTCCGACAGTTGAGAAAGTCCGGTTTATTGAAGCGCTGGCAGAGACCGGCGTCAGGGAAGTACAGTGTGTTTCCTTTGTTGATCCGAACAGAGTGCCGTCTATGGCCGACGCAGAAGATGTAGCTGCAACCATACGCCGGAAAAAAGGCGTTCGCTATACCGGTCTTTGGCTCAACAAGCGGGGGCTGCTTCGCACGCGATTAACGCCATTGGATCCCATGGCCTGGGTCGGACTCTATGCCTCCGAGGCGTTTTCCGTCAGTAACCAGGGACGGTCCACGACTGAACTCATCAGCTCGCAGCGAGACATTCTGGCCTATTTGGCGGAACACGACATTCCATTGGAATTCGGAATCATCATGACTGCCTTCGGGTGCAATATCGAGGGTGAAATTCCGATTACACGGACTATCGAACAGATCGAACGACTGTTTGACCTTGTCGCTGAATGTAATCTGCAGTTGCCGGTGCTCAAACTTGCCGATACCGTTGGGTGGGCCAATCCTGGCAGTATTATTCGAGTCCTTGGCGAAATCCGGGAAAAATGGCCGGAACAGCGGCTTGGCCTGCACTTGCATGACACCAGGGGTACGGCAATGGCAAATGCCTTGGCCGGTCTTCAGATGGGTGTGGACTATTTCGACAGCGCCTGCGCTGGCCTGGGAGGCTGCCCCTTCGCGGGACATACGGGCGCCGCAGGAAACATTTGCACCGAAGATCTCGCCTTCATGTGTGAAGAAATGGGCATTTCAACTGGATTGGATCTGGACGCGCTCATTGCCTGCGCCAGGATGGCCGAAGAAATCGTCGGGCACCCCCTGCCCGGCAAATTGATGCGTGGGGGCACGCTCCGGCACTTTCGCTAAAAAAAGAAAGCAGACAAACAAAAAAAGGAGACATAACAATGCAATCATCACTCAAAATAACCATGAAATTGGCTTGTGCCCTGGCGTTCTATACCTGCGCCCTGGCTGCGCAGGCTCAAGGCTATCCCGATAAGCCGATCACAATCGTCGTACCATTTGCTGCCGGCAGCGGCACAGACCAGCAAGCACGCATCTTCGCACAAGCGATGACAAATGAATACAAGGTCCCGGTGGTCGTGGACAACCGTGTCGGAGCCAGTGGCATCATCGCGGCACAGCATGTTGCCAGAGCGGCGCCTGACGGCTACACCCTGCTCATGACGACCAACACAACGCACGCGGCCAACACACATCTGTTTAAAAAACTACCCTACGATCCTGTAAAAGATTTCACGCCCGTCACATTGCTGGGTAAGGGACAAATGATGCTGGTGGTGCCAGCCACCTCTCCCATTAAATCGTTGCCCGAATTGCTCGCTGCTGCCAGGCAACATCCGGGAAAACTGAACTTCGGCAGCGGCAGTTCGTCCAGCCGCGTTGCCGGGGAAATGTTCAAACAATTGACGGGAATCAATGTGGTTAATATTCCTTATAAAAGTAATCCCATGGCCTTGACCGATCTGCTGGGAGGACAAGTAGACTTCATGTTTGCCGACGGCGCTACGGCTATTCCACAGATCAACTCCAAAAGTCTCAGGGCGTTCGCAACCAGCGGAACAAATCGTCTTGCGATCGCTCCCTCTGTTCCGACCGTTGAAGAGACTGGAGTAAAAGACTACGACATGACCTATTGGACCGCGGTTTATCTCCCGGCACACGCAGCGCCGGATTTGATTAAGCGTCTGAACGATATTTTTGTAAAGATAGCCAGCCAACCCGCATGGAAGCGCTTCCAGGACGCCACCGCCGGCGAAGTGGCGACCACCAGTCCAGAAGGTCTGGCAAAATTTCAGGCAGCGGAAACCCAAAAATGGGGCCGGATAATCAAGACCGCGGGCATCGTGCCGCAATAGCGTTTTTAATATTACCTTCCGACCGTGCACGCATCACCCTGCTGGCCTGCTAGTGTAACGCTGGCGATCAGACCGTTAGTATGCCGTGGCGTCGCTGCAGTCTGACAGTGAGCGTCAGGGACTGGCCAAGTCATGACCGGACGGCTGTCTGCATTGGACAGCTATCTGCATTGAGCGGTGCAACAGCTGCGCGGTAAATCGGACGATGCAGATATCCCCGTCCGTGCCTCGCATCAATCCGGGGCGATTCATTCGGCCAGGATCGTCGCGGGAAGACCGGGATATCGTTGTTTCAATCTCTCAATCCAACGATCCGTGCTTTCTTGTGAATACCCCAGAATTTGCCCGATTTCCCTTTCGATGGACTCGACATAGCCATATTTCCATGCACATTCTTCAAGCTCAATAAGCCTTAGGGCCTTGGCTCTGGCACCCGGCACATAAACCACCATATGCTCATAAGGGCCTTCCCCCAGCAGCGCCAAAGCTCGCTCTTTGGCGCCAGGAATGCCGGCCAGCAGCCGGGCGTTTTTCTCTGCACCAAATTTGATGGTTTCAAATAATCCCTCGTCGATGCACTTTTGCATGTCTTGGAAATACTCTTTTGGATAGTCAAAGCAAAAATACGCCACTTCTTTTTTGCCAGCGAGCATGAATTGCGCTTCGCGTAATTCATGCGGGCCTCCTGTTTCGTTTTCAACAAGATCTTCATTACTCATCATCAGAAACCGATTTTGCATTTACGACAGAAATCAATATACCCTGTTTTTCAGTGAACCGCCGCCAATAAAAAAACGGATCACCACATCCCCGCCGTTTCTGAAATTCTCGCTCAATCGGCCAGTAATTGCTCCCCCCCTCCGGGACCGTGCAGCAGGCCGTCATATCGAATCCTGCACCAAACCAGACGCGGATAACAGCAACCGGATCGCCGGTCTAATCCTGTTCGGACTCCAGATATGCAACAAAAGCAATTTTGTTATTGTCAGGGTCCCGCACATAAGCCGCATAAAAGCCGCTTCCATACCTCGGGCGAAGTCCGGGCTCCCCCTCGTCGCTGCCGCCTTCGCGCATAGCAATCGCATAAAGCCGGTCAATCTTTGCCGAATTTTCCAGTACAAAGGCGGTCATGACGCCGTTGCCCACGCTGGCTTTTTCTCCATCAAAGGGATAGCCTGCGAAAAAACGCGGGACAGTCATATCCGATTTTTTTCCCCAGGACACACAATGGTCATCCTTGAAGCACTGTTCCAGTCCCATTTCAGCAAACAGGGGATCATAAAAGCGGATCGACTGCTCCAGGTTGTTCGTTCCTACCATGGTATAACTGATCATTGCAATCTCCGGTCATAAGGATTAAAGGGAAAAGCAGGCCTGCGCAGACGATGCAGCACATGCGTCCAGGTTGCCGCAACGATATTGCCTGGCCCGACGGCTATGACACTGATCATAACGATAACGTGAAGAACGCGCGCCTTCTATTGGCTGTGCCGTTTTTGTCATTGCAGCTACGAAACCTGTCAATGACTGCTCAGGTAATATGCGCGCCGCGGGTTTCCACATAGACGGCATACAGCGACTGACTTGCAGTCATGAACAGGCGGTTGCGCTTGGCCCCGCCAAAACATACGTTGGAGCATATTTCCGGTAATCGGATATGTCCGATACGCACGCCGTCGGGCGCAAAAATATGCACCCCGTCATAGCCCTCTCCACCCCAGCCGGCGCTCGCCCAGATATTGCCGTCTTCGTCGCAGCGGATGCCGTCAGCCGAACCTGACTTGCCTTCGAATTCCATGGTTGCGAAGGTGCGCGGGTTCGTCAGTCTGGCGCCGTCTATATCAAAGACCCAGACCTGATTCTTTGCCGACGGATAGTGCGAATTGCCCGTATCTGCGATATAAAGCTTACGATAGTCCGGGCTGAAGCACAGTCCGTTGGGCTTGAAGGGCTGATCGGCCACTTTGGCCAGGGCGCCGGTTTGCGCGTCAATCCGATAGACGGCTTCTTTCTGGATCGGACTGACTGAATCAGCGCTGGCCGGATGCCGATTGCCTTCATATTCCATCAACGCGCCATAGCCAGGGTCAGTAAACCAGATCGACCCATCGTTCGGATGCACCACAACATCGTTCGGCGCATTCAATTCTTTGTCCTCGAAACGGTCGGCAAGCACGGTCACCTGCCCATTGTGTTCATAACGTACAACGCGACGCCCATCGTGTTCGCAGGCCAGTTGCCTGCCCTGAAAATCGAAAGTGTTGCCGTTCGAGTTCCCTGACGGCGAACGAAAGCGACGCCCGACATGTCCATCCTCTTCTGACCAGCGCAACTGTTCGTTGTTGGGAATGTCGCTCCATACCAGATAGCGGCCTACCGCATTCCAGGCAGGACCTTCGGCCCATTGCATACCAGTGTGCAGACGCACGATGGCGGCATTGCCCAGCTTGTATTTGAAGCGTTTGTCAAGCACCACGATATCGGGGTCCGGATAACGTGCCGGTTCTGCCTGTGGGCCGAAACTGCGCGCCATTGCCGGTCTGGCGGCAACAACCGATGCAAGCGCTGTTGCGGTGGTTGCCGTCGCAGCGCCAAGGAAACCCCGACGGCTCATGGCGGGGCCCGATAAGGACGAACCGGCTGCCTGACCGTCTGCAGATCCCTTGAGTCCTTCTTGTTGCGTCTGTCTCATTGATGCTTCTCCTGTTGGTAGGTTCTGAATCATTCGTTGACATTGCACACTGCGGTCTACTGTTGTTCCGTGTGTCTTTAATATATTGGCAAGCGAAGGGATGCTGCCATTGACCTTCGCTTATGACATAAATACCGCCGCGTAATACTGGGACAAGCCACGTGCGACTATGTTGATACGGCATTGATACGGCACACTCGGCACTCGCAGCTTGCCGCCCGAAAATAAGGCGCCCTACAGACGTCGGGCCCCGGATGAAGCCAGGGCGCCGGCCGGGTGCGATGCCCGGCGTACCGATCAGGGCAAGATGCCGGCCGGCACGCGTTGCCTGGACATCACTGGCCCGCAGTGAGCCGCCATTACAGGACAGGATCTGGCGAGCCCGCATACAGCGCGGTATTCGTTGAGGTGACCAGCATTTGGTATCGCTCGAACTGAGCAAGAATATCATTGATGACCTGAGCAGAAGTCAGCCCAAGAATATCATAACCACGACTGCCATCGGCAAACACCGTACGCGCTTGCCATTCGTGTGGATGCACGGTTTCATTACGAGCCGCAGCAGCGGTAAAGGCTGCCATTCGCCGGGCTTCAGGCTGCACGCCATAGACAAAATTACGCTTATCCTGGGCGACAACAGTCAGCCTGACCGCTTCGCCTATCGTCGCAACATCGACATCGAGCCCGCGCTTTCTGAACTCTTCGGCAACTTCATGCATGGCAGGACTGGCAACTTGCAAGATGAATTTTTCGGCATCCTCTTTTCTGGGCGTATGCATGATTGCAGACAGGCGTTTACGCCAGGATACTTCCGAGCCGGGCGCAGGCGTCGCAATGGCCCTGCGCCGATCCAGGCGATACATATCGGCTTTCATCCCTTTGATGAGCCCCAGAACCAGCAATAGCATAATGACTGCAAAAGGTAGTGCACTGGTCAGGGTGACGGTCTGCAATGCAGTCAATCCCCCGGCAAGCAGCAGCAAAGCCGCAGTTGTACCCTCTAGGGCGCACCAATAAATTCGCTGCCAGACCGGCGCATCCTCTTTGCCGCCGGCAGCCAGCGTGTCAATGACCAGCGAACCCGAATCGGCCGATGTCACGAAAAATACGGCAACAAGAATCACAGCCAATGTAGAAGTCAGGCCCGGCCAGGGAAGAAATTCAAAAAACTGAAACAGCGCGACCGATGCATCGGCAGCGACATCACGTGACAATTGGCCCGCAGCCACACCCATATCAAGGAATATGGCCGTATTGCCAAAAACGGTCATCCAGAGGAAAGTGAAGGTGCTGGGCACCAGCAGCACGCCCAGGACAAACTCCCGCACGGTGCGCCCTCTGGAGATGCGGGCGATAAACATACCGACAAAAGGCGACCAGGCTATCCACCATGCCCAATAAAACAGGGTCCAGGACTTCATCCAGTCCTGAGTGCGAAATGCCTGGGTGGTAAATGAACGGGCAAAGAAATTGTCCAGATAGGCGCCGATATTCTGTACAAAAGCATTCATCAGAAAGCTGGTAGGTCCGACAAACAAGACAAACAGCATCAGCACGACGGCCACGATGAGATTGAATTCAGATAACCTTCGGATACCCACGTCCAGGCCGCTGACAACCGACAGCGTCGCCATTGCGGTTACCACCACAATGAGAAGTATCTGGAACCATGGCTCTTGCGGCGCGCCCACCAAATGAACCAGCCCGGAATTGATCTGCAACACCCCCAGCCCCATGGATGTGGCAATGCCAAAAAGCGTGCCGCATATGGCAAAGATATCCACGGCATCGCCCATCCAGCCATTGATCCGTTTGCCAAGCAGCGGGTAAAGACCGGATCGGACAGTGAGCGGCAGGTTATAGCGAAAGCAGAAATAGGCGAGTGATAATCCGACAACCGCGTAAACGGCCCAGGCATGCAGACCCCAGTGAAAGAACGTAATGATTTGCGACTCGCGGGCGGCAGCGGTCGCCTCGTGGACCCCGGAAGGCGGGGCGGAAAAGTGCTGCATGGGTTCGGCAACGGCAAAGAACATCAGGCCGATACCCATGCCGGCGGCAAACAGCATAGCCATCCAGGTCAGATAAGGGTAGTCAGGCTCCGAGTCATCCGGACCGAGCTTCAAGTTGCCATAACGACTGAGCGCAAGATAAGCGATAGCAAAAAAGAACAAGGCCACTGCCAGAATGTAGAACCAGCCAAAGCTCTCGATCACGGCGCTTTGCAGCCTGCCGAAAATGTCCTGCGCATCGGCCGGGAACAGGATCCCGATCAGCAGAAACAGGACCACAATAACCGTTGAGCCCCAGAATACCCTGGGATGTATCGTACTTTTGAACCGGAACCCCATTGTTGCTCTCCCTTGTACGTGCTTTGCCTAAAAGTGTAACATCCGACCGCCGCGCTGTGCCAATGCAAGACATACGCACCCTTGCCCGCCGCTGCGTTACAAATAAGGCGAGGCCAGCCAGATCAGTTTGTTTCTGAGCGTCGCCAGCAGGCCCTGCCTGCGCAGGGTCTCGAAGGT
>DATGQC010000436.1:0-2697 GCA_035304425.1 Advenella sp. | reverse complement strand
AGCGATCCATTATAATTGCCCATTGGATTTTTAGGATAAGACACAATGGCTGACAAAACCAAACATGCAAAAGTGCTGATTCTGGGCGCCGGGCCGGCTGGCTATACCGCCGCGGTTTACGCAGCCCGCGCCAACCTGAATCCGGTCCTGGTGACCGGTATGGAACAGGGCGGACAGCTCATGACGACGACCGACGTGGATAACTGGCCTGCCGATGCTCAAGGCGTGCAGGGCCCCGACCTCATGCAGCGCTTTCTGGAACATGCAACGCGCTTTAACACCGACATCGTTCAGGAACACATCAAAGAAGCTGATCTTTCGGTGCGGCCGTTCCGCCTGGTCTCGGAATCGGGCACCACGTTTACCTGCGACGCCCTGATCATTGCGACCGGCTCCTCAGCCAAATACCTGGGCCTGCCCTCCGAAAGCGCTTTCATGGGCAAAGGAGTCTCAGCCTGCGCCACCTGCGATGGTTTCTTCTATCGCAACCAGGATGTCATTGTGGTTGGCGGCGGCAATACCGCTGTCGAAGAAGCACTGTATCTTTCCAATATCTGCCGCCACGTGACGCTGGTGCATCGCCGCGACACATTCCGTGCCGAACCCATCCTGGTTGACAAACTGATGGACAAGGTCAACGGCGGCAACATGTCATTGAAACTGTTCAATACGCTGGAAGAAGTACTGGGCGATCAAAGCGGCGTGACCGGCGCAAGATTGCGCCATGTAGACGGACAGCTGGAAGATCTCGCCGTGACCGGCGTGTTCATTGCCATTGGTCACCACCCCAACACTACTCTGTTCGAGGGCCAGCTGGAACTGGAAAATGGCTATATCGTGACCCGAAGCGGCCACAGCGGGCTGGCCACAATGACTTCGATCCCCGGCGTGTTCGCTGCGGGCGATGTGCAGGATCATGTTTACCGTCAGGCCATTACCAGCGCCGGCACCGGTTGCATGGCGGCACTGGATGTACAACGCTGGCTCGAAAGCCAGCCCGAGTAAAACAGGAGCGGCCCGCCCCGGTCGGTGAAGCGGGCCGCAATCGCTATGGTTACCCCTATCAAAGGCAAACTCGAAGACCTGCGTCAACTGCAGAAAGCCAAAGCGCGCGAAGACACGCGTCGCGTCAAGGCGCAACAAGCCGCACAGGAGCAAAGCAAGAAGGCCCTCGCAAGCGGCAGCACAAGCACTGGGTTCACGCAGGATGATATTGCTTTGTTCCGGCAAACGGTCCGCTCAGTCACCCCGCTCCGTGCGGCCAATCGTTATGAGCGCCAGGCCCGGGATTTTGGCAATAACGACTATTTTCGCGCCAAACGACGTCAGGCCGAAGGCGCAGCCGCCATCGACGCCCACAAACCGGCAGCGCCTGCCCGGGCTCGCGGACAAACACATGCCGGAGCCGCAAGCACGGGGCGCCGTCGCACCGAGCTGCCCGACGGCGCCTATGTGCAGCAAGCCGATAGTGTCGACTTGATCAGGAAGCTGCTCTCGGGGCAATGGCCGGTCGCCGCCACGCTGGATCTGCATGGCGCCAATTCTGCCCAGGCTGCCGACCGCTTTGATCGCTTCATTCATTCCTGTCTGGCGCATCGCGTCCGCTGTATTTGTATAGTGCATGGCAAAGGATACGGTTCTGTCCAAGGCACCGCCGTCCTGAAAGAACAGGTGCTGGCCTGGCTGAAAAATATGGATGCCGTGCTGGCATTTGCGCCTGCGCCCGAGAATATGGGCGGCGCTGGAGCCCAGGTTGTATTGCTGAAAACACCGGAAGTCGCTTGACGCAGCAGACCGGACAGCAAGTCCGGCAGCAACTCAAACCACACACGCAAGGCAATAAGTCAAACCGGGCATAAGGCGATCATTCAAACCGGACACAAGGCGATACGCCCGCAACGCCGGCTGATTCAGATTGTCAAATGTCGCCTGATGGTTCAACAAGCAGCGCGGCCATTGAAAAGCACAGCCCAAAAAAGAAAGGCGGAATCAATTTATATTGATTTTCCGCCTTTCGTTTGTTTTTGTTATGGATACAGCTGTCATACACACACTTAACCGAGCATTCCAATTAAGTGTAAAGCCTGCTCATGCAGAGCGTTTGTCTCCTCACCTGCATGAAACAAATTATGCCCGTGATTCGTATATATGACACTTAGGGAATGCACTAGTTTTTAGCACATTCAGTTAACTTTCTGCACCTTTTTGTGTCTGTTTTTGCAGGGCGCGCTGGCGCGCCTGCTCTTTACGGGCCGCTTTCAGGGCGCGCCGCCGGAGGATTTGCTCCTGCATATCTGCACCAATATGTTCCTCGTGACGGGCTGCTGCCAGATCGACCTGGCGCTGCCGTTCACGGAAGCGTTCACGTTGTTCCTCTGTCTTATCGTCCCAGCAATGCGGGCAGCTTTCACCCCGAATGTACTTGGGTGAAGCGCGCTCTTGCTCGCTCAGAGGATGACGGCAAGCGCGACACTGAATATACGGGCCCGGCTTGAGCCCGTGGCCGACCGAGACGCGTTCATCGAAGACAAAACACTCGCCTTCCCACAAGCTTTTTTCGGGAGGAATGGTTTCAAGGTACTTCAAGATCCCGCCCTGCAGATGATATACCTCGTCAAACCCAAGGGATTTCATATAAGCCGTGGATTTTTCGCAGCGGATTCCGCCAGTACAAAACATGGCCACCTTGCGCGCGCG
>DATGQC010000435.1:0-7208 GCA_035304425.1 Advenella sp. | reverse complement strand
CTGGAATCGGCCAAGTCGGGCGTGGCGCATTCGCTGGACGAAGCCTGGGAAGTGCAAAAGCGCATTGCGGCGGAAGCAGGCACCAGCGGTTTTCCGGCAGTCATTCGTCCCAGCTTTACTCTGGGCGGCACCGGTGGCGGTATTGCCTATAACGCCGAGGAATTCGAAACGATCTGCCGTCGCGGCCTGGAAGCCTCGCCCACCAATGAGCTGCTGATCGAGGAATCGCTGCTCGGGTGGAAAGAATACGAGATGGAAGTGGTCCGCGACAAGGCGGACAATTGCATCATTATCTGTTCAATTGAAAACCTTGATCCCATGGGTGTGCACACCGGCGACTCAATCACCGTGGCGCCTGCGCAAACGCTGACTGACAAGGAATACCAGATCATGCGTAATGCGTCGATCGCAGTATTGCGTGAGATCGGGGTAGAGACAGGCGGCTCCAACGTTCAGTTTGCCGTCAATCCCGACAACGGTCGCATGATCGTGATTGAAATGAATCCACGGGTATCGCGCTCGTCTGCCCTGGCTTCCAAGGCGACAGGCTTTCCGATAGCCAAAGTTGCGGCCCGCCTGGCCGTAGGCTATACGCTGGATGAATTGCAAAATGAAATTACCGGCGGCGAAACCCCCGCGTCGTTCGAACCGACCATCGATTACGTCGTTACCAAAATCCCCCGTTTTGCTTTCGAAAAATTTCCCCAGGCCGATTCCCGCCTGACGACACAAATGAAATCGGTGGGCGAAGTCATGGCCATGGGCCGTACTTTCCAGGAATCATTCCAGAAAGCGCTGCGCGGACTAGAAGTGGGCGTAGATGGCCTGAACCAGAAAACGCTTGATCGCGAAAAACTGCAGGTCGAGCTGGCCGAGCCGGGTCCGGAGCGGATCTGGTACGTGGGCGATGCGTTTGCCCAGGGCTTCACTTTGGACGAAGTGCATTCCCTGACCAGGATCGATCCGTGGTTTCTGGAGCAAATCAAGGAAATCGTCGATATCGAGCTGGAGCTTGAGCAGAAAACGTTGTCCGATCTGAATGAGACTGTCATGCGGCGTCTGAAGCGTCGCGGTTTTTCTGATCGTCGCCTGGCGTTCCTGCTCGACGTATCTGAATCAGAGGTGCGCAAAGTGCGTCATCAGCTGGGCGTGCGTCCCGTCTATAAGCGGGTCGACACCTGCGCGGCCGAGTTCGCTACGAAAACAGCGTATATGTATTCCACTTATGAGGAAGAGTGCGAATCACACCCTACTGACAAAAAGAAAATCATTGTGCTGGGCGGCGGTCCGAATCGTATCGGCCAGGGCATCGAGTTCGATTATTGCTGCGTGCATGCCGCCCTGGCGCTGCGTGAAGATGGCTATGAAACCATCATGGTCAATTGCAATCCGGAAACGGTCTCGACCGATTACGACACGTCGGACCGCCTGTATTTCGAACCGCTGACGCTTGAAGACGTACTGGAAATCGTCCATCTGGAGCGTCCGGTGGGCATGATCGTACAGTACGGCGGCCAGACGCCGCTCAAACTGGCCCGTGCGCTTGAAGCCAACGGCGTCCCCATCATTGGGACAAGTCCTGAGTCCATCGATGTGGCCGAAGATCGCGAACGCTTCCAGAAGCTGCTGCAAAAGCTCGGCCTGCGCCAGCCGCCGAACCGGACAGCGCGTACCGAAGCGGAAGCCATTGCCCATGCGGCGGAAATCGGTTACCCGCTGGTCGTGCGTCCAAGCTACGTGCTGGGCGGGCGCGCCATGGAGATTGTTCACGAGCAGACCGATCTGGAACGCTATATGCGTGAAGCCGTCAAGGTCAGCAACGATTCTCCGGTACTGCTTGATCGTTTCCTGAACGATGCAACCGAAGTGGATGTCGATTGTCTTGCCGACGATGACGTGGTGTTTATCGGCGGCGTCATGGAACACATTGAACAGGCGGGCGTGCACTCGGGCGACTCGGCCTGCAGCCTTCCTCCGTACTCGCTTTCGACCGGGGTGATCGAGGAAATCAAGCGGCAGACCAGTCTGATGGCGCGCGCACTGAATGTGCGTGGCCTGATGAATGTACAGTTCGCCATCCAGGACGGGCAGGTCTATGTGCTTGAAGTCAATCCGCGCGCATCTCGCACTGTGCCATTTGTCTCGAAAGTAACAGGTTATCAGCTGGCCAAGATCGCCGCGCGTGCCATGGCAGGCAAGTCGCTGGCCGAGCAGGGCGTGACCGATGAGGTGATGCCGTCTTATTTCAGCGTCAAGGAAGCGGTCTTCCCCTTCGTCAAATTCCCAGGCGTAGATACCATACTGGGCCCGGAAATGAAGTCTACCGGCGAGGTCATGGGTGTCGGACAAACTTTCGGCGAAGCCTTCGTCAAGTCGCAGCTGGCTGCGGGCGTCCTTTTGCCGGAAACAGGCACTGCCTTTCTCAGCGTCAAGGACCAGGACAAGCCCAAAGCGGTCGAACTGGCTCGCGGCCTGGTTAATCTGGGCTTCAAAGTGGTTGCTACACGCGGTACGGCAGCCAAACTCAATGAGGCCGGCGTACAGGCGCAGGTGGTCAATAAAGTCACTGAAGGGCGTCCGCATGTGGTCGACATGCTCAAGAACGGCGAAATTCAGCTTGTCATCAATACCGTGGAAGAACGCCGCAATGCGATCTCCGACTCGCGCGTGATCCGCACGCAATCGCTGGCTGATCGGGTCACTTTCTTTACCACGCTGGCCGGCGCCCGTGCTGCTATCGAAGGCATGCAATATCTGCGCGACTCCGATGGCATTCAGGTGTATTCGCTGCAGGGTCTGCATGCCGAACTGGCTTCCGCAAAAAAAGCGTAAGCGGACTGCCGGCCTTCATGGCCATCGCGTGTAGATAATGAGAACGATTGCCATTTTTCTTCGTGAAATTTGGCAATTTTTCTTTATAGGGCATGCTCTGCGCAAACCTCTCTTAAAATAGGCTTTTACGTTTGATTCTTTCAAGGAGCAGCATAATGAAAGGCCATCCTAAAGTCATAGACTATCTGAACTTTCTGCTTTCAGGCGAACTCGCTGCGCGCGATCAGTATTTCATTCATTCACGCATGTACCATGAATGGGGTTATACCAAGCTGTTCGAGCGTATCGGTCACGAAATGCAGGATGAGACAGACCACGCCGACGCGCTGATTCGTCGCATTCTTTTGCTGGAAGGCACGCCTAAAATGATATCGGCAGATATCCGGGTAGGCAAGGACGTGCCGGAAATGCTGCAACTTGACCTGGATACCGAGTTTGAAGTCCGGGACAATCTGAAAAAAGGCATTGCGCTTTGTGAAGAGTCCGGCGATTACGTGACGCGTGAAATGTTGCGTGCACAGCTGGAAGATACTGAAGAGGATCACGCGCACTGGCTGGAACAGCAATTGCGCCTGATAGAACGCCTTGGCCTGCAGAATTATCTACAATCACAGCTGTAATAATTTCGATTGTAATATCACAAAAGTGTAATATCACGATAGCGATTGCATACCGATATGCGTGTTTTTATCAGTGGCGCCAGTAGCGGACTGGGTGAGGCCTTTGCCCGGTATTACGACGCCCGCGGCGCGCAACTCGGCCTTTTCGCGCGCTCGGGCGATAAACTGCAGGCGCTATCGTCCTCGTTATCAAAGCCGGCTGCATGCTATGTTGGTGATGTACGACGTACGGCCGATCTGCATGCTGCAGCCGCAGACTTTCTGCATCAGGGTCCGGTGGACATTGTTATTGCCAATGCAGGCATTAGTGTCGGCATTCTTAACGGCATGGTAGAAGACGCCGAAGTGTTCCGGGAAATTATTGAAACCAATGTGCTGGGCATGGGGGCGACCTTCGAGCCCTTCATTCCTGGAATGCAAAGCAGGGGCAGCGGCACCTTGGTGGGCATCAGCAGCGTTGCTGGTGTTCGCGGTTTGCCCGGCTCCAGCGCCTATAGCGCCTCCAAGGCGGCTGCCACAGTCTTTTTGGAAAGTTTGCGGATTGACCTGCACGGTACCGGCGTTAAAGTCGTCACCATTGCCCCCGGGTTTGTTGATACCCCTATGACGCAGCACAATCCTTATCCCATGCCTTTTCTGATGAAGCCCGATGCCTTTGTGCGGCGCGCAGGGCAGGCGATCGAACGTGGCCGCCGTTACACCGTGATTCCGTGGCAGATGGGCCTGGTTGCCCGTTTAATGCGCTTTATTCCCAATGCGCTTTATGACCGCATGATGAGTCGCGCCGGCCGCAAGCCTCGTCGTCAATAGGCGCCCCCACGTCAGGCTCGCCAACCAGGTGCTCATCATTTGGCATGCGCATGTCCGGTAGCCGGAACACTCAACCGAACAACCTGATGCTTTGAGTTTTAACCCTCGGTAACCACTTGTGGCAAATGGCTTGTATCCGCCCAGGACACAATCTGCCAGCTGTCATCGTTGATGATTCGCAGGCGGTTGATACTGGTATTGCGCTGGATGAACTGGCGGGGCGCATTCGGAGTCAGTTTGCCGGCCGCCCGCCACATCATGTCAATCGCGCCGCCATGGCTTACCACCATGATCGTTTCATTTCGGTGTTTTTGTGCCAGTGTGTTCAGCGTCTGCCTGATCCGTGCATAAAAGGTAGCCAGATCTTCAGCCTTGTGTTCGTGCTGGTCCAGTTCGATTGCCAGGTTGTGATTACGCGCCGAATCAAAGCCGGTCAGCTCCGACCAGAGCTGGCCCTCAAGAATGCCGTAATTGCGTTCGCGCAGTCCGGGCAGGCGATGAATGGGCTTGTTGCACGACTGGGCATAGGGCAGGGCGGTATGGTACGCGCGCAGCAGATCGCTTGTATAAATATGCGCCGGCGTGGCGTCGCTGAAACAGCCTTGCAGATGGGCGCTAAGCGCCTGGGCCTGGGCAATGCCATTGGGGTTGAGCGGAATGTCGCGCCAACCCTGCAGGCGACGCTCGGCATTCCAATCGGTTTCGCCATGGCGGATAATCCAGAAATCGGTATGTGACATAGTTGGGCTTATCGAATAATAATCGGGTGAAGGATAAAAATCACGGATCAAGGTCTGGTTGCTGGCCGCAGTTTTGCTTGCTCTGTGCACCGCTCAGGCCGTACACTGCATATCCAGCAAAATATGACATCACATCTGAATGGGGAAAGTAATGAGTGGACCTTTTTTTCCAATCTGGCGGCGGGTTGAGCGGGCCCGGGATCATCAGATTGTAGCACCCGATGAGCGTCTGTCCTGGCCGCAGACCGCGGTAATGGGTGCGCAACACGTTGTCGCCATGTTTGGCGCGACTGTGCTGGCCCCTTTGTTGATGGGTTTCGATGCTAATCTGGCCGTGTTGATGTCCGGGATCGGCACGCTGATTTTCTTTTTTTTCGTCGCCGGCCGGGTACCTAGCTACCTGGGTTCCAGCTTCGCTTTCATCGGTGGTGTCATTTCCGTAACCGGATACGCCGGTAGCGGTCCGAATGCCAACATCGGTGTCGCACTCGGTGCCATTATCGTATGCGGCTTGGTGTATGCGCTGGTCGGATTGCTGGTTTGGTACGCCAACAGCAGGGGCAATGGTTCGGCCTGGATCGAACGGCTGATGCCGCCCGTGGTTACCGGTGCCATCGTTGCTGTGATCGGCCTGAATCTGGCGCCGGTTGCCGCCAGGGGTGCAATGGGTTCGGGGTCCACATTCGAAGCGCTGATGGCGCTGATGACTATCCTGTGCGTTGCCGGGGTTGCTGTTTTTACGCGCGGCATGATACAGCGCCTGCTGATTCTGCTGGGTCTGCTCGCTGCTTGCGTGCTCTACTGGCTGTTGACCAATGTGGCAGGTCTGGGCGCGCCCATTGACTTCTCCGGCGTGCAGGCAGCGGCCTGGTTCGGCTTGCCGACGCTGGTTGCGCCCGAATTTACGGTGTCGGCCATTTCAGTGATGGTACCGGTTGCTGTTATCCTGATCGCGGAAAACCTGGGCCATATTCGTGCGGTCAGCGCCATGACCGGACAAAATCTGGATCAGTACCTGGGACGCGCTTTCGTGGGTGACGGCGTCGCTACCATGATTTCAGGCGCCGTTGGCGGTACCGGCGTGACCACCTACGCGGAAAATATCGGCGTTATGGCCGTGACCCGTATTTATTCAACCCTGGTATTTGTGGCGGCAGCATGTATCGCCATTGTCCTGGGCTTTTCGCCCAAATTCGGCGCGCTGATCCATGCGATTCCCGGTCCGGTGCTCGGTGGCGTTTCCATGGTGGTTTTCGGTCTGATTGCCATCGCCGGGGCCCGTATCTGGGTGGTCAATCAGGTGGATTTTGGCGATAACCGGAACCTGATCGTGGCTGCTGTCACGCTGTTGATGGGGGCTGGCAATTTTACGCTGCAATTGGGCGCTTTCAAGCTCGAAGGCATCGGAACTGCCACCTTCGGCGCCATCATTTTGTATGCGCTGCTCAATTTGCGGCAACGTTCTGCACCCGGTCCGGATCAGAGCCCGTTCGATCAGGAACAGAATCTGTAAAATTGCAATTTTTTCAATTGTTTTCAATACTTTAGCAACATTTTCCCGAATGCTTGCATTTTGTTCGGGAATTGGAGACAATGTCATAACGATGTCCCTGGCACTAATGAACCAGTGCCGGGGTTTATTTTTGTTTTTTCCATTCTTTTGTGCTTGTGCCGGGCATCGTTGGCCAAGTCTATAACACAACAGCACGCTCATCATCATGGCACTTCATCGTGCAATGGGGGCGTTTTTACTTTTTTGAGACAGATATGGCAGGTATTCCATTAACAGCGCAAGGTGCGAAGCGCTTAGAAGAAGAATTGCACCGCTTGATCAGCGTAGAGCGGCCCGGCGTTATCCAGGCAATTGCTGAGGCACGCGCGCAGGGTGATCTGTCGGAAAATGCAGAGTACGATGCCGCCCGGGAGCGCCAGGGGTTTATTGAAGGTCGCATCAATGAACTGGAAGGCCTCCTGTCCAACGCGCAAATCATCGATCCGTCCAGTCTGGATGTTGATGGTCGTGTGGTGTTTGGCGCGACGGTCGGCATTGAAGATCTCAACTCCGGCAGTAACGTCACTTATCAGATCGTTGGCGATGCCGAGTCCGATATTCGTCTGAACCGGATTTCCATCTCCAGTCCGGTGGGCAGGGCATTGATCGGCAAGTCTGAAGGCGATGTCGTTGTCGTTACAGTGCCATCCGGCG
>DATGQC010000434.1:0-2233 GCA_035304425.1 Advenella sp. | reverse complement strand
GGCCGAGCGCTCCGATACGCTGCCGCAATTGCCTACTGTTGCCGAGGCCGGCGTGCCCGGATTTGAGGCTGTGTCCTGGCATGGCCTGGTGGCGCCCGCAAGCACGCCGCAGCAGGTGATCGATGTGCTGTATCAGTCAGCCAGCAAAGCGCTCAATAGCGACGAGGTCAAAAGTAAGCTGAGCGCCGAAGGGGCAAAGGCGGCCAAGATGACGCCAGCTGAATTCGGCTCGTTTATTCAGGCGCAGATCGGCGCCTGGGGTCATGCGGTCAAATCATCGGGCGCGCGCGCCGACTGATCACTTGCGATCAAGCAGGAAACGGCTAAGCCGGACTTTATATGCTTCACTAATATGCCGGCTTGACACTTCCTGCGCCTTGTCCGGGTCGCGTTGCTCCAGCGCATTGATAATCTGCGCATGTTCCTCGCGTGCAGTTGATGGGCGGCCGCTTTCGGCCAGGGTGCTTTTGCCCAGCAACAGCATGGCATTTTGCAGTACCTGCAATGTTTTGAGCAGATAGCGGTTGTGCGCGCACTGGTACAGCGTTTGATGAAACAGCCGGTTGTTATATGACAGGGCGGCTGGGTCGTCCAGGGTCTCGTCCCGATCAATGATTTGCCTCAAAACCGCAATTTCAACGTCTGTGGCGTGGCGCGCCGCCAGGGCGGCGGCCGTGCTTTCCAGCACCCGGCGCATCTCGTAAAGCTCGCCAACCATGTTCTGATCCAGCTCGGTAATAATCAGGCCCCGCTTCGGATCGTTGCTGACCAGTCCTTCGGACATCAGGCGGTTAAGCGCCTCCCGGATAGGGGTGCGGCTCAAGCCGATATCGGCAGCCAATTCTGTCTCGCGTAAACGGGTGCCTGGCGGCAGCGTGCCGTCTTCCAGGGACTGGACAATATAGTTGTAAGCCTGGTCGCTCAATGTGACGCCACGATCATTGGCGTGTTCGGAATCTGTGTCGGAATGGGTGGGTGCAGGAGAGGGTTTGGATTTTGCCATGATACGGTTCCTTACTTTTGGCACAGCATAACGCAATTGGGAAGCTTTGCGGCAGTTTTTCACTTTTCAGGCACAGGCATAAATATTTGTGTACAATAGAATACAATAGTATATTTATTAGAGGTGGGTTGCATGAATGACACGCTGGCGTGTGATGTTCTTGTTATCGGGGGCGGCAATGCCGCGCTCTGCGCTGCGCTGTCAGCTGCTGAGCAGAATGTATCGGTCATGCTGGTCGAAAGCGCGCCGCGCGCCTGGCGCGGAGGCAATAGCAGTCACACTCGTAATTTCCGCTGCATGCACAACGCGCCCACCGATGTGCTGACCGATCGTTACCAGGAAGATGAGTATTTCCAGGACGTTTTTCGCGTCACGGGTGGAGAAACCAATGAGGATATGGCGCGTTACGTTATTCGCGAAACAGAGGCTTGCGCGCCGTGGATGAAGGCCAATGGCGTACGGTTTCAGCCGTCGCTGGGCGGGACATTGCATCTGGGGCGCACCAATGCTTTTTTCCTGGGCGGAGGCAAGGCGCTGGTCAACGCGTATTACAAAGCGGCCGAAAAAGCCGGTGTACAGATCCTGTATGACACCGAAGCCAAAAAACTGAATTTTTCTGACGGCAAATGTGAAAGTGTAGAACTGGTGAGAAATGGCCGGGCATTAACTATTGTGGGTAAGTCCGTGGTTATTGCATCGGGTGGCTTCGAGTCCAATGTTGAGTGGCTGGAACAAGCCTGGGGGCCGGCGGCACGCAATTTCCTGATTCGCGGCACCCGGTTCAATCAGGGCGTCATGCTGCGCGAGCTGATGCGCAACAAGGCCTGTATTATTGGCGACCCGACTCAGGGCCATGCCGTGGCCATTGATGCGCGGGCGCCCAAGTACGATGGCGGCATTGTCACCCGGGTAGACTGCGTATCGCTGGGTATCGTGCTGAATAAGGAAGGCCGGCGCTTTTATGACGAAGGCGAGGACTTCTGGCCCAAGCGCTATGCCATCTGGGGACGCCTGGTGGCCCAGCAGCCTGATCAGATTGCCTACTGCATTATTGATTCGAAGGCCATCGGCCGGTTCATGCCGTCTGTTTTCAAATCCATTTGTGCCGATTCCATTGAAGCGCTGGCACAACGCCTGGGGTTGCCGGCGCAGACGGTCGTGGAAACGGTCGCCGCTTTTAATGCGGCCGTTGAGCCCGGTCAATTCGATCATGGCGTGCTGGACGGCTGC
>DATGQC010000433.1:0-2798 GCA_035304425.1 Advenella sp. | reverse complement strand
CGGGCATGGACGAAGGCCTGCAGATACTGGCCGATATCCGCGAACAGCTGAATGTGCCCGTCCTGACCGATGTTCACGACATTACCCAGGTAGAGCGCGTTGCGGCTGTCGTTGATGTATTGCAGACGCCCGCTTTTCTGTGCCGCCAGACTGATTTTATTTCGGCCTGTGCTGCCACTGGCAAGCCGGTCAATATCAAGAAAGGACAGTTCCTGGCGCCGGCCGACATGCTCCAGGTTGTGGCCAAGGCCAAAGCCGCTGCCGTTGCTGCCGGCGGCGATGGCAGCAATATCATGGTCTGCGAACGCGGGGCGTCTTTCGGTTATAACAATCTGGTGTCGGATATGCGGTCGCTGGCGATTATGCGGGCCACCGAGTGTCCGGTGGTTTTTGACGCGACGCATTCGGTGCAGTTGCCCGGCGGTCAGGGCACCTCGTCTGGCGGCCAGCGGGAATTCGTTCCCGTGCTGGCGCGGGCTGCCGTTGCCGTGGGGGTGTCCGGTTTGTTTATGGAAACGCATCCGGATCCTGCCGTGGCGCTGTCCGACGGTCCTAATGCGGTGCCGCTCGCGCATATGGAAGCCTTGTTGCGTTCGCTGACCGACATTGACCGTATTGTCAAAAGCCAGGGCTTTATCGAAGACCAGTTCAGCGCCTGATCGCGTCGTTTGTCGGTGGAATGAATAGTCGGTGACACCACTATTGTCCGGTCGGCGGGCGTTATCAGGCAGGCAGCATACATAGCCGGGCAGGATTTGATGCCGGTATTTACTTTGAACGGGAAGTATGGTTACCAGAACAATCGAAGTGAATGAGGAAAAATCGGCGTCGGGGCGGTTGCTGCCGTTTCGGCAGTCTTTAATGGCTGTGCTGGGCATCTGTTTTGTCGGTATGCTGGTGGGGCTGGATCAAACCATCGTCGGTACGGCCTTACCCACTATTGTGGCAGAGCTCAACGGTTTCGAGCTATACGCCTGGGTCGGTACCTCCTATCTGCTGGCCTCTGTCATTACTGTTCCAATTTGTGGTCGCCTGAGCGACTATTACGGACGCAAGCCGTTTGTGGTTGCGTCCGTGATTATTTTCACCATCGCCTCGATGCTTTGCGGCATGGCCGGCAGCATGATGCAACTGGTGCTGGCCAGAGCCTTGCAGGGTATCGGCGGTGGCATGCTGGTGGGCACCGCTTTTGCGTGTGTACCGGATCTGTTTCCGGACGCCAAGGTGCGCCTGCGCTGGCAGATTCTGCTGAGTTCTTCTTTCGGCATCGCCTCGGCTGTCGGCCCGTCGCTGGGTGGCTTTCTGACTGAATATTACGGCTGGCGTTCGGTTTTCTATGTCAATTTGCCGGTTGGCCTGATCAGTTTGTTCTTTATCTGGCAATACCTGCCGCTGATCCGTTACAAGCGTGAGCAGACAATCCGTCTGGATTGGCAGGGCGCGGTGTTGATCGCCTTATTTCTGGGCTGTCTGCAGCTGGCGGTGGAGCTGTTTGCCACGCATGGTTTTTCCTGGCAGGTCGGCCTGTTTTCTGTTGTGTCCGTTCTGGCATTTATCATCCTGATACGCTGGGAGCGCCGCTGCGCTTTTCCATTGCTGCCGTTGGAAGTGTTCCGGGATCGCAGCCTTGGCACCATGTTCACCCTGTCGCTGCTGACCGGGTTTGTGATGTTCGGCATGCTGTTCTATATCCCGCTGCTGCTTCAGGGGGGATTTGGCTATTCTCCCAACGATGCCGGCATGCTGGTCACGCCATTGGTCGTATGTATTACCGTAGGCAGTATCCTGAGTGGTCGGATTGTCATCCGCCTGGCCCGGCCCAACTGGATTTTGTACATCGGGTTTGTTCTGACCGCAAGTGCGGTTGTCGGCGTGATTTTTTATGAACGGCATATGTCGCAGTTGGTGTTTTTGCTGTACATGACGCTCGGTGGTGTCGGTCTGGGTTTTATCATGCCCAACCTGACTATTTTCAGCCAGGAGCTGTCAGGACGTACTAATCTGGGCATCGTGACCGCCCTGGTGCAGTCCATCCGGATGATTGGCGGGATGTTGGGAACAGCCATTATCGGCACGATGGTCAATGTCTATTTTGTCGCCGGCATTCAGGCCGATGCAAACAAAATCGGCTCCCCGGAGTTGGTGCTGGCCTTGTCTGATCCGCAGCTGCTGGTCCGGACCGACAGCCAGGCGGGGCTGATTACCGAAATGGCCAGCCTGGGGCGGGATGCCCTTCCGTGGTTGCAGGTGGCGCGCGAACATATGGTAAGCGCAATCGAATCAGGTCTGACTGTGGTGTTAGTGGTGAATGTGATCGCTCTGCTGTGGCTCTACAGATTGCCACTGATCCGCTTTGCCAGCCTGAGCAACAGTGCGAACGAGCCATCCATTCCCCGGGGCAGGCGTCGGCTGCGAGGCAAGGACAAAGGCTGACCGGGCGCAGGACACACTACTTGGCACGTACAAGCGATCGCAGGGTAGGGCGCGGCAGGAGGCGAGCGACGCGAGGCACTTGTGGGCAGCGCCGGCAAGGGCTGCGATATGTCTTGGTTGTGCCTGTTTTGCAGGCGGTAGCCCCGGCTAAAATGTAAAAAAAGAGATACAAGTTCATTTGCCGGCAGATGCAAAATTACAAGATTGGCTGAGTAAGGTACAATCTACGCAATAAAACCCCATCAAAATCACTGTTTATCAGGCAGGAAAGTCATTACCATGAGTGCAATTGTTGATATTATCGGTCGCGAAATCCTGGATTCCCGTGGGAATCCAACCGTAGAGTGTGATGTATTGCTCGAATC